>JAFQLH010000025.1 GCA_017396665.1 Oscillospiraceae bacterium
AAAACCGTTGTGTTATGGTGCAGGTGCAATGTGAAGCACAGGTGGATTATACACCGTCATCTATTGCAGGATTTCTGGAGCTTATCAATGCAAAAGAAGAGTGGATAGTTGAGAATTGACAAGGAGGAACACATGAAGAAGCTAAAAGCAATATATACCGTTGAAGCAACGCTTACCGTGCCGATGTTTATCATAGCGGTGCTTTCGCTTTCGCTCGTGTTCAAGCTGTTCGGGACGTTTTCGTATGGTGAGTCGGTTGTTACACTTACGGCAGAACAGCTGAGCGATAAAATAGCTGTCTACTCCTCGCTTGGTCTTAACGAGCTACTGTATAACTCGCTTGAAAGGGAGGATGACGGCATATTGCCCGATACAAGCGATGCGGATGAATTTTATAATATGCTTACGGCTGACTATAGGATGAACAGCTGGAACAAGCAGTATCCTGATGATGAACGGTACTATGATAATTGCTATTACAGCATATACGACGAGGAATTGTTCACTCTGGCGTATAACGATATGTCATCCATGTATAAAAGCTTTGAACAGAAGAGCAGACTTATGGATAAAACGGATTGCGAAGAATACCTGAGGTATACATTCAATAAGCTGATGACGGAAGAAATGGGACTTGATGAATTTTCAGATATAAAACCCGAATGTGTCGGCGTAAGTGTTTTTACAAAGGAAGATATGGTGCTTGCAACCTTCAGCCTTGAGTACATAATAGACCTGCCGTTCAGTGTCTTTGGCAGGGAATGTATTAAATCTGATGATAAAATAACAGTCCTGCTGTTTACAATATGATATAAAAAGAGCGGCTGCGGAATTCTCTCCGTAGCCGCTCTTTGCTTTATTAAAACTACTGACTATGTGTAGTTATATCTGTAGCCTTCTTCCTCGTCGTCATAATCCTTTTTTCGGATATCACGCTCGTAGGCATCATAGATATCTGTAGTGTATGTTACACCTGCTTTTCTGCAATAATCAAGAGCCTTACGGTTATTGTGTATTGCAAACACCACTCCGTAATCGGCATCATCAAACGTGTTTCTTGTTACCTCGGTTTGCGGATATATGGTTACTCCCATCATAAGCTTGTAGCAGAATCCGAATACTGCATCACCCATACTTGTCGCTTTTACAAAAGATTCACCTACCGAAATAAGCTCCTTGTCACCGTAGAGAACTCTGTTTCCTACGGTCTTTACGGTGTTCTTGGATAGGCAAACCTCAAGGCTTGTGCAATAACTAAAGCATTCATCGGGGTATTCGCTTACGTTACAGCCTCTAAGGTCAACTCGTACAAGCTTTTCGCAGTTTTTAAACGAGCCGTAGCCAAGAGTAAGCCCGCCGATTCCCTTTATAAATCTTTCGACTCCCGACTCTGAAAAAGCGAAGTCGCCTATACTGCTGATTTTGCCAAAGTCCACCTCAGACAAAGCCTTGCAGCCGAAGAATGCACTTTCACCGATTGTCTCAGTGAACGCCAGATTTATATCGGAAAGGCTTATACAGTTATAGAATGCGTAGCTTCCGATTTCTTTACATCTTGCTGACGTAAATTCAACCCTTCTGAGCTTTTCAAGTCCTCTGAAAACCGCATTTGAGATATGTGTGATGCCCATAGGCATTACTACCTCTTCAAGCTCCTTGCAGTCTGTCATACGGCAACCGAATGACGTGCATTTGTGACAGTTGAAGATAACCTTTCTGAGCTTTGTGCAGCCTGCGAAGCAGGCATCTGTCAGAGCTGTTACCTCAGAGCCGATTACTATTTCCTGTGCCTGCGGATTAACCTGCACCAGACAGCCCGACTTTACAATGTAGTTGTTATTCATTATATCACTCCCTTTGGTAGTATTATAACATATAGTATCGGAAAAAGCTCTGCACAAGCGTTCCCTTAGGGGTACGCTTTGAAAAAACGACCTGTTGACATCACCCTTTATGTATGTTATAATATAGCTACGCTAACCCTGTTATTTATATATTTTTGGGCTTAAGACCCGTGTAAAATTACAGGGTTCTAAAACGGACAGAAAGCCCGGATAAACGTGCCAGGGGCTTAAGACCCGTGTAAAATTACAGGGTTCTAAAACTGATGCGGCATACATATTTGCCACAAGGCAGCTTAATACACGTGTAAAACTACAGGGTTCTAAAACATTCCTCCTTCATCAATTTTCCTATAAAGGGCTTAAGATGACAGAAAACAAAATCAGGACAAAAAATCCCCGCTCAGAAAACGAGTGGGGATTACTGTTTCTATGCGGTGATTGACATCGCTCCTCATGTGTGCTATAATGTACTTACGCTAACCCTGTTATTTATATATTTTGGGGGCTTAAGACCCGTGTAAAATTACAGGGTTCTAAAACTATACCTCCAGATTTTTGTTGAATTCATTTGCTTAAGACCCGTGTAAAATTGCAGGGTTCTAAAACCTGAGGTGTATCATTTGGTCGGTCGTCGCCGCTTAAGACCCCTGTGAAATTGCAGGGTTCTAAAACCCTGGAGTTCCGTGTTCGTTTTCGATTATGGGCTTAAGACCCGTGTGAAGTTGCAGGGTTCTAAAACACTTTCTTCCTTCTTCAAGAAGGTCGCTTAGCTTAAGACCCCTGTGAAATTACAGGGCTTAAGATGACAGAAAACAAAATCAGGACAAAAAATCCCCACTCAGAAAATGAGTGGGGATTACTGTTTCTATGAGGTGATTGACATCACCCTTTATGTATGCTATAATGTACTTACGCTAACCCTGTTATTTATATATTTTGGGGCTTAAGAGCCGTGTAGAATTACAGGGTTCTAAAACACTGAGTGGGCATTTGTTCTCCTTTAAGGAAGCTTAAGACCCGTGTAAAACTACAGGGTTCTAAAACTCTTTCATTTTAAAGACCTCCTTAAATAATGCTTAAGACCCGTGTAAAATTACAGGGATTAAGATGACAGAAAACAAAATCAGGACAAAAGAAAACCTTAATCAGAAAAAATCTGATTAAGGTTTTTATTTTTTTGCAACAAATTTCATTTTCGTCCCCGTCAGAGGACGAAAGAGATGAGATTTTGAATTTGAGTTATGGTATAGTATATATATCGAAAGAAAATTGGAGGAATGAATTATGAAGAAGACTATTATCACATTATTACTCGCAGGAATGATTGGCAGCTGTTTTGCAGGCTGTGGCGACGTGAGCGAAAGCTCGTCATCATCGTCAGAGCCGAAGCAGACTCAGGCAACAAGCGTGACAAAAAAGCCTGCGGCAGAAGACCACGGAGTCAGCTCCGAGCTTGCGTACAGCAAGGCTATGGAAATGGTAGACGGAATCAACAAGCTCCGCAGGGAAAACGGCGTTCCCGAGCTTGTTGCCGATGAGAAAATGATGGAGGCTGCCGCCGTCAGAGCGCAGGAGCTTTCTGCCAAGTTCTCTCACGAAAGACCGAACGACGAGGCAGGCATCTCAATCATCTTTGAGGCAATCCCTGATGTATGGTACACTGGCGAGAACATCCAGGTTGGCACTGACAGTGCAGACTCAGCATTGTCTGAATTCAGCGACAGCGACGCTCATATGAAAACAATGCTCAGCGAGGATTTCTCGATGGTCGGAGTCGGATATTGCGTCGATGAAAGCGGACACGGCTACTGGTGTCAGCTTTTTGCAGGCTACAAGGAGTAGTCTGCAAAATCCGCTGTGATTAAGAGAAGATATTGCTAAGATTTATTTTATGGAAAGAGGTAATTTGTTATGGCAAGAGAAAATTCAGTAATGCTTGTAGGAAGAATCAGTAACCCGTCTGTCACTCATTCCGAGGAAACTGAGTCCTCGACGCTCACTTTTTCGCTGGCGGTACTCAGAAGCAACAAGAGAATCGACTATCCTAGGGTAGCGGTATACGGGGTTGAGAAATCAAAGGCATACGAGCTTTACGAACAGATGAAGAGAAAGCCGATGGCTATTGTCAAGGGCGTAATCGAAACAACCTTGTGCTCAAAAACTGTCGTATGTCCGATATGCGGAGGGAAAACCAAGGTGCCACGCCTTTTCACCCGTGTGGTTGCGACGGGTATTCCGTTTGTTCTGCGTGAGTACTATACGCCGTCTGACTTTGCGGAGGTATCGAATAACGTAAAGCTGCTGGGGGAGGTCTGTACTCGGTTGCAGTCAAGGAATGGCTGTACATTGTATCAGCTCAATGTCGACAGGAGCTTCCGTATCGGAAATGTGCCTGACGATGAGAGACACGACCGCCCGTGGATAAAGAGCTTCGGAAGTATCGGAGAGGAGGATGCCTGGAGGCTGTCACCGGGCTCTGTTGTCTACATTTCGGGTGCTCTGCAGACAAGACATGTCGACCGCATTGTGAAATGCACAAACCCTTGCTGTGAGGGCGAAATCAAGTATCCCGAGCTGTACCATGAGGTAATCACCTCCAGGGTCGAGTATCTGCACAACTGCGATTTTGCACAGGAGGGCTATTTTGATGTGAATGACTCTTCAGACGATTGCTTTGAGGTTTTTTCATCGCCTGAAGAGTCAGGAGCGATGTATTGACATCGCTCCTCATGTGTGCTATAATCTACTTACGCTAACCCTGTTATTTATATATTTTAGGCTTGAGAGCCGTGTAGAATTACAGGGTTCTAAAACCTTGTAGGCTCTGCTGTGAGGTAGCCCTTTGCTTGAGAGCCGTGTAAAATTACAGGGCTTGAGTGAACGGAAAACAAAATCAGAACAAAAAGAAAACCTTAATCAGAAAATACTGATTAAGGTTTTTTGTATATATAAGAGATAAAGCTGTATGTGGAATATTGACAATATAATTACACTATGTTATAATTTAATTGTCGCATTATACAAAATATGGTCGTGCATTGTCCTAACCCGAAAAAGGAGTGATAATAATGGCAGAAAAACGATTTTCAAAAGCAAAGGCGGCGGGACTGAAGTCCTCGCTGGTTACAGATAACAGCGTCTATATGACGACATTCGGCAAGCACAACGAAGCAATCCTCGAAAAGAAGATAGAGGACGGAAGGATAACAAACATTAATAATCCGGAGAAGCTTGCCGTCAGAATTATAAACAACCCTAAAATGAGCGTCAGCGGATTAAAGGTCATGGATGCGGTTGCAGACAATCCGCTCAGTAAAAAGGCTAAGAACAAAACAGGTGATTCGGACAAGCTCAGAAGCAGCCGCTATATCGTCGGTATGGACCAGCTCCGTATAAAGGAAAAGCTTGAGGAGAAGTATTTCGGCGAGGTATTTGACAATGAAAATATCCATGTTCAGATTGCCTACAACATTCTCGATATCAAGAAGCTTCTGTCGGTTTACATAAACAACATCATCTATTCTGTGAACAATCTCCGCAGACTTGAAGTCAACGGTATGGAGCGAGAGGATGATTTCATCGGATTTCTTTATACCGACAATAAGTACCAGAGTCTTGCGGATAACTGTGCAAGATGCAGGATAAATAGAACATGTGACTATTGCCTGGCACATAAATCACCAAATTATTTGAAATGGAATAATAACGTTTGTAAGTCCACAAAGTCGTTTTTGAGTTATGCTCACTCCGTGAAAAGCTACATCGGCTATTTCAGAGATGTGTTCTATTCGGGAAGGTTTAAAACAATCAGGGGAAAGAACGGTAAAACCGAGAAAAAGGAGCTTCCGAGAGATTATAAGGACATATACAACATCCTGAGAATCGTCGGATATATGCGCCAGTCTGTTATGCACGAGGCTGTAAAGACGGCGGATTTTCTGTTTGCACCGGTGACAGACCCTGAAATCAAGGAGCTGATTGACAGGCTGTACAGCGAAAAGGTAACCTATGCAAACAGGTCGTTCCTTAAAAACAACGAAAAGAATGTGACCTTGTTGTTTGACTATTATAACTGTGCGTCAAACAGCGACAAGGTAAAGCTTGTTCAGGACTTTTATGATTTTATTGTATGCCAGGAGCAGAAGAACCTCGGCTTTAATCTCAGAACCATAAGAGAGAATCTTCTCGAAGATGATACGCTTAAGTACATTAAGGGCAACTCCTACGATTCTGTGAGAAGCAAGCTCTACACCCTGCTTGACTTTGTTCTCTTCAAGTACTACAAGGGAACACCGCTGCAGGAGGAAATAGTAGAGAACCTCCGTGCCTGCACAAGCCAGGAAGACAAGGATATTGTGTATGAAAAGCAGGCAAAGGAAGAAAACCTGCTCAGAGAAGCCAAGCGTTTCAGCAAGGTAATTATGCCTCAGATGAAAGGCGACATTATCAAGGGAACAGACAAGAGCAGGATTGATTCCGAATGGATTTCAGGCGTTAAGCTTGAAACAAAGGCTTCGGATTTTACAAAGATTCTTTTTGTTCTTACTATGTTCCTTGATGGCAAGGAAATCAACGAGCTTCTCAGCGGACTTCAGAACAAGCTTTCCAATATATCAAGCTTTACAAAGGTGCTTGAAGAAATGGACAAGTCCTGCAGCTTCGTAGAAAAATACAAGATGTTTGGCAGAAGCGAAACAATCTCAAGAGAGCTAAGAACCCTCAAGAGCTTTGTCAGAATGCAAAGGGAGATACCAAAGCATTCAAGGGGTGCATACATAGACGCTGTGGATATTCTGGGAATAGACAGGGCGAATACTACGCTCAGTAATATGTCTGATGATGATACCGCCGAAGAGCTTGTAGAAAAGTTCTTTATCGGCGGAAAGGATAATAACGTCAGAAACTTTATTATCAATAACGTGCTTGAGTCAAGACGCTTCCGCTATCTTGTCAGATATAATAATCCTAAGAGCACAAGACAGCTTGCAAAGAATAAGGATGTCGTGAAATTTGTGCTGTGCGGAATACCCGAGGCTCAGATAAACCGATATTATACTACAGTAACCGGTGACGATGCTACCATTGTATCTCTGGAAAGACAGATTGACGAGCTTTCAAACAGAATCAGCAGGATAGATTTCAATCACTTCACATCCGTCAAGCAGAAACCGAATACCTCTGAGGAGAATATCCGCAAGGAGAGAATGAAGGCGATAATCGGGCTTTACCTGACGGTTATGTATCTCGTTATCAAGAATCTTATGAGGGTAAATGCGAGATACTCAATCGCCGTTAATTGCTTTGAACGTGACACGCAGTACTATAACGTATTTTTCAAAAACCAGGAGGTTATAAGCGGAAAGCTTGACCCGAAGGAGCTTGCCGACAGGTTTGCCGATAACGGCTGGTCAAGAGATAACTGGAGAGATAAGGACGGCAGACAGCATTCTGTAAAGGAGTACGGAGAAAACCTCTGGGGCGCTTCCTTCGGCTTCTACCGCAATGCTATTGCGCACCACAATGTTATCGCAAAGGTCGGATATTATCTTTCCGATGAAGCAGGCGACGCAAGGATTACAAAGATAAAGTCCTACTATCAGCTTTATCATTCTGTTATGCAGAGAGTTCTCGATTATGAGCTGAGAAACCCGTCTAATCCGGACGAGGATGTAAAGAGACGCTGTGAGTATTTCCGTCAGTGTGTATCACTTGCAAGGGAGAACGGCTCATACAGCAAGGAGCTTGTAAAGGTGCTGAATTATCCGTATTCATATAATCTTGCAAGGTACAAGAATCTTGTCAATGAAAAGACCTTCGAGGCAGACAGGTCAAAGCCTTGACAGCACTTTTTATGTATGCTATAATATAGCTACGCTAACCCTGTTATTTATATATTTTGGGGGCTTAAGACCCCTGTAAAATTACAGGGGTCTAAAACGGGTCCTTCGCTATTCTTGGTGGGGGGTCTGCTTAAGACCCGTGTAAAATTACAGGGTTCTAAAACTCTGAATTCTTCATCAAGCTTTGCCATAAGGCTTAAGACCCGTGTAGAATCACAGGGTTCTAAAACTAAGGGCAATGTCTACACGAGATTTCAACGGCTTAAGACCCGTGTAAAATTACAGGGTTCTAAAACCACGCTTCACATTCTTTTTTGCTCATAGGCGCTTAAGACCCGTGTAGAATTACAGGGTTCTAAAACCGACATAGGTCACATATTCACCAACGCGTTGCTTAAGACCCGTGTAAAATTACAGGGCTTAAGATGACGGAAAACAAAATCAGGACAAAAAATCCCCGCTCGGAAAACGAGTGGGGATTACTGTTTCTATACGGGTGTGATTGACATCGTCTTTTATGTATGCTATAATGTAGCTACGCTAACCCTGTTATTTATATATTTTGGGGCTTAAGACCCCTGTAGAATTACAGGGTTCTAAAACCTGTCCTCTATTTTCTATACCTCTGTTAATGCTTAAGACCCGTGTAGAATTACAGGGTTCTAAAACACTGCTTTTTCGAGTTTAGGTACAGTTTTAAGCTTAAGACCCGTGTGAAATTACAGGGCTTGAGTGAACAGAAAACAAAATCAGGACAAAAAATCCCCGCTCAGAAAATGAGTGGGGATTACTGTTTCTATGTGGTGATTGACATCACCCTTTATGTATGCTATAATGTACTTACGCAAACCCTGTTATTTATATATTTTTGGGGCTTAAGACCCCTGTAAAATTACAGGGTTCTAAAACCATTGACGCTAAAAGTGTCTCTATCCCAACGCTTAAGAGCCGTGTAAAATTTCAGGGTTCTAAAACTTAATCCTCTTCATAAGGATAAATTATAGTGCTTGAGAGCCGTGTGAAATTGCAGGGCTTAAGATGACAGAAAACAAAATCAGAACAAAAAATCCCCGCTCAGAAAATGAGTGGGGATTACTGTTTCTATGCGGTGATTGACATCGTCTTTTATGTATGCTATAATATAGCTACGCTAACCCTGTTATTTATATATTTTTGGGCTTAAGAGCCGTGTAAAATTACAGGGTTCTAAAACAGCCGTTGCAAAAGCGTTGTTTATGTACTTGCTTAAGACCCGTGTAAAATTACAGGGTTCTAAAACGGGTGGTTTGAAAAGTACCTTGATGCAGATGCTTAAGACCCGTGTAAAACTACAGGGCTTAAGTGAACGGAAAACAAAATCAGGACAAAAAAAGAAAACCTTAATCAGAAAAAATCTGATTACGGTTTTTTATTTTTCAAAATATTCAGAAAAACTTTGTTTTTGTCCCTTGTGGGGTACGCTTTCGACTCGTGAGAATCGGTGTTCGTTGATATAATATACTTAGAGGACAGATAAAAGGTCCGAGTGGTAAATCATCAGGAACCGCCACTATATTATTAGTGACAGGAAGAAACGTAAACATCAAGGAGGAAAAAACTATGAAGAACAACGAAAGAATTAACGAAATCAAGGGTATGATGACAGCGTTCAGCACAGTATGCTGTCGAAGAAATGAGGTGCTTGCACAGTATCTCAAGCTTCAGGAGGAAATCCTGAGATTGTCACTTCGTGACGGATACATCGACAAGGGCAAGCAGAGAATCGAGGATGCTTATGCGTGCCTAAAGGAGAGAAGCGAGCAGCTCGGTAGTCCTGCAACCGAGGAGCTTGAACAGTTCAGAAAGGACCAGAAGGATATTTCTTATGAAATAAGGGCATTTATTTCAGGGGAAATAGGTGAGAACAGGGCACAGCATAGTCTTGATTCTCTCAGAACAAAGCACAGAATTATGCGAAATGTTGAACTCGAAGACGGAGACCACAGGACTGAGCTTGACTTTATCGTGTTCACCAGAAAAGCGGTGTTTCATCTTGAAATCAAGAATCCGCAAAGGGATATACACATTGACAGCAAGGGCAACTACTTCCGCATAACCGACAGCGAGTGCTTTGATTCAAACATCGGCGAAAAGATGAATGATAAGGAGTACCTGCTCAGAAAGGCAATCAAGGGTTCAGGTATAAGTAACATCAATATAGTGAGTATGGTTGTTTTCACAAACAGCAGAAGCAATGTTTGTAATGAGTATGAGTTTCTCAAGGTTGCTTTTCTCAGCAGTCTTCCGAGAATCATCGACAATTACAATGGCTACAACATCTATTCCGATGACGACATCGAGAGCATGATTGATGCCGTTGAGGATTCAGCTTGTCAGGGCCGCTACTATTCAAACCTGGATATTCGCAGAATCAAGGAAAACTTCGCAACGCTCCTTGCGAAGCTTGAAGAGGCTGAAAATGCTGCTTTGAATGAAGCCACTAATTCGCAGTCAGTAACAGATGAGGTATCTAATACTGAAACTGAATCCGAGGCTGTAGTCCATAAGAGTAATCAGGCAGTGCTTAGTACTTTGACTAAGCGAAGCCCTTATTCAGTGGCTGCCTGCGTAACTCTGGCAGCTGTGGGTATAGGGTACATAGTGGAAGGACTGGTCAGAAGGTATACGTTGAGGAGGAGTTAATATGAATGGTTTCGTAAAAGGATTGGTAACAATGGCACTTATCATCTACATAGTTTCGCCGATTGACGCTGTACCCGGCCCTATCGACGACGTGTTCTTGATACTGTTGGCTATGGCATCCAACAAGGCAGCCGAAGAATAGGGGGGATAATATGGCTGCCTTGCATCATTCAGAGTGTTTTGGTTTTATAGTCTTGAGGAGGTAATGAAAATGTCAGAATTCAAGGAGCTTATGGAAGCAACAAAAGGTTCAGCGAGAGATATGACAAGTCACCTGACCGGCTTTGGCGGTGGCAGTATGAGAAAGGGGATAGAGCGAATTGCAAATGAGCAGCGTCGTGCCGGCATGCTGAAGGGTATTTCAATAGCATCCACGCTGTTTCTAGCGTGCGGCCTTATAGCAGGTGAAATCAAGAAGAAACAGCACCGGAAGGATGTTGACCAGGCATACGACAGAGGTCGTAATGATGGCTTGAAGCAGGTTACGATAACCATTGAAACCGAGAATGAAGGGAGCGAAGAATATGAGTATTTACAAGCCGGGAAGACCGAGTAAATTCAATCCGTTTACAGGCAAGGGTAACAAACCGCCGTCAAGTCCGGGCGAGTACCGAATCAGAGATAAAGGAGGGAATCTTAGCTACATAGGTGAAACCTGTGACTTGCTCAGACGCACAAGCGAGCATATCCGCTCAGGCAAACTCTCATCCGGTGGTACAGTTGAGTACAAGGTGGCTGACGGAAGGTCTTCATCAGCAACACGTCGTGAGCACGAGCGAATGAAGATTCTGCAGCACAATCCGTTTCTCAACCGTTCTTCGGGCGGAGAGGGAAGAATCGCAAAGAAGAAAAAGTAATGGTAATGACGAAATCAGGGAGGAATCGAATTATGGCAAAGTATATTGTTAACATGGTTGATGCGTACACACGTGAGGTTCTTGAAACAGAGGACGAGGTATTCGACACAGAGGAAGAGGCAGAAGAATATGCATGCGAATGCGGCGGTGCATTTGCAACAGGCGCAGAGGTGCTGATGCTCTCAGGCAGAGATTACATTCCACCGGAGGATGTTGAGTTCGTTGTCGAAGAAATCGATGATTAAAGGCTCTTGTGAGCAGGGAGGTGATGCAGGGTAAAACGGCTTTTGATTAAATGCTATATAGTATCATGTATAGCAGGTATTATCATAAAGTGTGCGGTACATTATATCGAGGCACAGTACATCAATGGCTTTGAGGGTGCTCTGCATGATTGCTACACAGGCATATCCTTAGAACTATAAACCACCCCCGACAGTGTTTTTACTGTCGGGGGTGTCGTTTTTGGGTTATTATTTTGATAGCTTCATATCAGCGAGGACAACTGCAGTTTCTTCTGTATCATTTTCACCTTTCCAAGCAACAATAAAACGTATTTTGCCATCAACAGGTTTGTATCCCAGCTTTTCGAGATGGAGTAGCTTTTCGCAGAAAGCCTTTGAAAACTTTGCAATTGCTACACTCCTGCCATTAACCTCTGCTGTGAGATATGAATTTGAAACTGAAAGCTTATCACCACTTCGCAGCTTAAAAATAATATCTTTTTTGCCTTTGAAGAAATCAAGCACTACGTCTCGATGAGATAATTGCACAGATATTTCCTGAGCGGTAGAATAATCGGTATTGTCTGATATATGTACAACATCATCCATGTGGTAGTTATCAAACAACTCAGTGTTACTGTGAATATAAAGCTCTGACTTGGCACGGGTCATTCCTACATATATCTTTCGCTTTTCTTCATCAGTTTTAGCAGTGTCACCCTTGAGCATAATGTACACCGCATCAAACTCATGTCCCTTTGACTTATGTATTGTGGATACATAAACTATTCCTTTTTCATCATTGTAGAAATCTTCGTATTTTGATTCTTTTATGAATTCCTGAAGGTCATTGCGGTATTTGGTTCTATTCGTTGTTTCAAAGTCCCTTATCAGGTTTTTGCATATTTCAAGACAACTGCTTTCTGAATAGGCGGAACATAGCTTTTCTTTCGCCTTAGACCATAGATTGTTCGGAATTACAGGCGTTTTAAGACCTCTGTCTATCTGTTTCAGGAAATATCTTATCTCGACAAGGTCATACAAATTAAAACCATCGAGAGATTGTATAAGCTTTGCCCTGACATTTTTTCTCGTCAACAGACCGGTGATTTGTAGAGCCTCGTCATTGGTGCTGGTCAACACGCAGCATCTGTTGTCCTTTCGTGTTCTGATTAGCTGGTTTACAACGGCTTCTTCCATGTTGGCACAACTGTGATGAGTGATACGAACAATGCCGGATTTGGAATTGACGGACTCGATAGGTGCAGACTTCATTCTGTTGTTTATAGACTTAGCAAATGCATTAGCAAGGCTTACGATGTTTGAACAGCTGCGGTAGTTTTCTGTCATCTCATATTTACGTGCACCGTATTCGGAAATCAGTGTACGTAGATATGCTGAGCTTGAACCTCTGAATTCATAGATATTCTGGTCGTCATCACCTACGGCGATTAAACGCATATTGTCGTTGTTATGCATCAAGGCTCTGACTAATGAGAATTCCTGCTCGGACATATCCTGAGCTTCGTCAATTACAAGAACACTTTTAGTTATTCGTCCTTGCTCTACTTCTCCGTTCATAATGAGCTCAGAGGCATCTTTTACAACGTCATTTGCACCTTCGAGACTTCCTATCTTTCCGAGAAGGTCAAAGCAGTATGAATGGAATGTTTTGATTTCAACAAAGCTTGACGCATTTCCAATAAGACCAAATAAGCGTTTTTTGAATTCGGTAGCGGCGGCTCTTGAAAACGTAAGCATAAGTAATTGCTCGTGCTTTACATCTTCAAGCAAAAGTAATGCGGCTAACTTGTGTACGAGCACTCTTGTTTTTCCGCTTCCCGGTCCTGCAGCTACAACAATATACTTAGATTCTGAATCGCTGATTATTTCGGACTGTTTATCAGACAGTTCACCAAAAAGCTGATGGTACTTATCAGGAGTAATATTACGTTCGATTTCTTTTGCACGGTCACCGCTGAAGTATTTTGCGATGAACTTTTTGAAATCCATCTGGAAGTAATTCTGGACAAATTCAAGTGCTGCGTTGTAGTCACGAACCATCAGATTTGCGTACTCTCCGACAATGTGTATCTGCTGTATTTTTTGCTTGTAAAATTCATCAAGGAAACGATAGTCGTCGAGCTTGTACTGAATTCTGTTATCTGTAATAATACGCTTTATTTCCATACCATTGTAGAGCACTAGGAATCCACCCTCAAGTCGTAAGGCTCCTATTTTTGATAGATAAAGCAAAGCATCTTCGACATCGTGCAGAGTAATATCTTTTGCTGAGCTGTTAAAAGAAGGCGTCGATTGGTACTGCTGAAAAAGGCCGACAAGAGAGAATAGAATAGGCTTTTCTCCACGTTGCGACGCAGGGACATTGCTTGCCATAGAAAACAGTTCGCTGATAATGAACTTGCACAAATCAATCCTCAATTCAAACTTCGTAATCAGTTTACTAATTTCCATTGTAGGAACCAGTAGGACTGATGAAGAATTGAATTGCGGTTTATGAATGTAGTTTTTTATTGTGTGATAGAACATAAGTGTCCTGATGTTCTTTACCGTTGATGAGTTGATGCCATTACCCAAAGCCTGTTCATTTAGCTCTTTGATATTAACCTCGCAACCCTCATCTGTAAATTGGGATATAAGGAATCTCTCAAGCTTTGAGAATCTTTCCAGTACGAGCATGGACTTGTTTTCTGTATCTGATGCAAATATGTAAGCAGACATATCCATAGAATCAGCAAGAAGGCTATCCTGTCGCATAAGGTTTACGGCGTCGATGACATCACTTTTTGACAAGCCGAGGATATCTGCAAGATAGTCGATACGTGATTCTGCAACATCGTTTCCGGCCGAAGCAATACTTCTGCTTGAAATCAATGCCTTAATAATTCTTTTAGCATCCATCTTTTGCTTGTCGGAATAAAGCGTTGAAGTTTCAATCTTGAGTGATGCTTCGACCATATCCTTTGCAAGTATACTTGTAGCATATACGTGTGGGACATTTCTTCCACGCTTTATATATCCCGCAGTTTCAAGTGCAGATATAGCGGTTTTAACTCTAGTTTCTATGTCGTTTACGGAATCGTCCCAGCCTGCTTGACGTGCTATCTCCAGAGGAGAACAGCAAATGCTGGGTCTTAACTTTGTAAGCTCTTTTACAGCTCTCCAGACTTGTTGAATCTCACTTATACTAAGCTTAGTCTGGTTGAGAAGAATGAAGTGTTTGTCCAAATCATTGTCATTAAAAAGTACAAAGCATTCGGCTTGTAAAGAAGGGTCACGACCTGCACGACCGGCTTCTTGGACATAATCCTCCAGCGAGCTTGAAATTTCGTAGTGAACGACAAGCTTGACGTCCTTTTTATCAACGCCCATACCAAAAGCAGATGTCGCAACAATGACTTTAACCTCATTGCGTATAAAGGCTTCTTGGTTTTGTATTTTGTCGTTAGGGTCCATTTTACCGTTGAACGGTTTTGCAGGGAACCCGTCACTAGTCAGCCTTTCTGCTAGTTCGTGAGTCTTTTTTGTTCTGGAAACATATACAATTGTAGGACAGTTTTTTTGCGAAATCAGATTTCGCAAGGTGTTGTATTTTTCTTCGTCAGTTTCTTTGTACAAAACTGTATAGTGCAGATTTTCTCTTGTTGCAGATGAAGCAAAAATCTCAAGGTCCAAATCAAGCTTTCGCTTGAAATAGTCACATATATCTGTAATTACCTTTTGCTTGGCAGTAGCTGTGAAGCAGGAAACAGGTATAGGATTGTTGCCCTTTTTGCTCTTTTGAAGCTTGCGTATAAAATCACCGATGTACAGGTAATCAACACGGAAGTCTTGCCCCCAGGCTGAGAAGCAGTGAGCTTCATCTATGACAAATCTTGAAACATTTCGAGAGATAAGGATTTTTTCAATTGTCTTTGAACGTAGCTGTTCGGGTGAAATATACAGAAGGGTAGCTGAACCGTTTGATACTCTTTCCAGAGAGTTAGCTCTTTCTATCGGGTCGAGAAGGCCGTTTACGGTAACAGCACCTATTATTCCTCTTTCATTCAAATTATCGACCTGGTCTTTCATGAGTGACTGCAGAGGTGAAATAACAACTGTAAGACCGTGAATGGTTTGACCAGCCATAAGTGCCGGCAATTGAAACGTGATAGATTTTCCGCCACCCGTAGGAAAGACAGCTAAAACTGATTTCCCATCGACAGCCGCCTGTACCGCTCTTTCTTGTAGGTTTTCGCCGTTATATTTTCTGAAATCGTGATAGCCAAAAAAGTTCTTCAGAGCCTTGTGGATATCTAAGACACTCTTGCAATAACTGCAGCCCTTATCACACGGCGTGTTGCGTAGATACTTGATTACATTTTCGATTTTGGGGAAGTTCTTCAAAAGCCATGGCGGTGTAATTGAATTGTTATCGTTTGAACTAATCAGTGCAAGAGAATACGCAAGTTCAATCGGATAATGATTTATTAATGGGGTCAAATCAGCATTGTCGCATATTTTCTTGTTGAATTCTTTTTTGATTAGTTTTATCAGATTTGTTCTTTCCGGCTTAAAATCTGCATAATCAAAAAAGCCCTTAAATTCAGGGAAACTGTACAGTAACGAGCAGTATATGCTCTTTAGCCTTGAAGATATGGAAAAGAATGCGTTTAATTCATCATAAAACAGCGAGGCTGCCTTTTTACAGTCGTTTACAGGATTATTCAGTTCATCCGTCTGAAGCTTATCGTCTTTGAGCAATGAGTGGTAGGGACGTTTTGGGAAAAGCAATGGAGACAAGTACAAGGTGTCTATTATATTGCTTTTTATTTTTTCACCTCTGGCGGATTCAATGAATTTCAAATCATGGTGTAAAACATTGTGACCGCATATGTATTCTGAATTGGAAACGAAATTCATAAGCCTGTCGATTGATTTTGTGTGCAAAACGGTACCGTGATTATCGATAGCACCTATATCACATATTTTATTGTTTTCTATACTAACTTCAGTATCAAGAAATACTATTTTAGACGACATAATTTCGCCTCCTTTTCATCATACATTTATATTATGAAAATTATATCATAATTTTTTGAGTTTGGCAATACGTGGCGGATTATGTAACGCAAATGATACTAAGTAATATAAAAATAAATACTCCGACAACCCTCCCCTCAACCAGTACAGTTTTGTCCGTGAATTCTAAACCGTCTTGACAGATGCGGCGATGCATTTTATAATGGGATTAGCGATAGATTTTTACAAAACAAGGGGGCACAAATATGCTTGGTGCAATAATAGGGGATATCGTAGGTTCCCGCTTTGAGTGGAACAACATCAAAACAAAGGACTTTGAATTTCTGACCGATGAGTGCTTTTTCACAGACGATTCTGTTATGACAATATCAGTTGCTGACGCACTTATGAAGGCAGGAAATGACCTCGACGCTCTACCTGAGCAGGCGATAAAATCAATGCAGACAATCGGCAGACCTTATCCCGATTGCGGATACGGCGGCAACTTCTACTACTGGATTTATACCGACAACCCGCAGCCGTACAACAGCTTCGGAAACGGCTCTGCGATGCGGGTAAGTGCCTGCGGATTTGTTGCAAAAAGTCTTGAAGAAGCAAAGGCACTTTCCGAGGCAGTAACAAGGGTAAGCCACAATCACCCCGAGGGAATCAAGGGTGCTGAGGCAACAGCCGTGGCAGTTTATCTTGCACGCACAGGCAAGAGTATCGAAGAAATTGAGAAGCACATAAACGACAACTACTATCCGATGAATTTCACGCTTGATGGAATAAGGGACAGCTACGAGTTCAATGAAATATGCCGGGATACCGTTCCTCAGGCACTCAAGGCGTTCTTTGAATCAAGCAGCTTTGAGGACGCAATAAGAAACGCAATCTCAATCGGTGGCGACAGCGATACCTTGGCGGCAATAACCGGTGGCATAGCCGAGGCGTACTACGGCATCCCCGACAGTATAAAAGAAAGGGCAATGTCATATCTCGATGAGCCACTCCGTGAGATTGTAGAGAGGTTTTATGAAAAATACGCAGAGTAACAAATCGGAGCTTTGTTCGTACAGAAAAGACGATGCCCGAACTGCAGACATACTCTAACGCTCTACCGTGACGGAGTGACCAAGATACTCCGATACGAAATGCGAAGCTTCTAGAAAGAGTAGACTTTATAATCATATTGAGCCACAAGAGATAGTTGATAGTTGTAGTGGAAAAGGAATTCTGCAGTCTAGAAAACGTAATAAATGCGTTGATGAGTTTGTTTCGTTACCATATCCTGTTGGAGTTTCTTATGATAAAAAATCCGGAAAATATGTTCAGACACACAGAGTTCAAATAAAGTATACCAAAGACGGAACGCACGTCATTCCAGTTCTAGAAAGGGGGAAGTAACGTGGAAAACAATTTAAGGAAGATTGACCAGCTTGAATTTCAAAAAGCAAGAGTATTTTTTACTGACGGTACGTCTTGTGTTGGTAGAGGGGATTGCATATGCGATGCTTCCGAAGGCGACGGACAGAACATTGATGGTATCCTTTTCTTCAAAGATGATGGAAGCTCGGATATATGGACAGAAGATGAAATTGAAAGAATTGAATTATTAGGAGAGTAACCGCCCCTAAAAAGGCGGTTTCGTTATGTCAAAATCTAAGGACAAAATGGGAATAAAAATCCATGGCGAAGAATATAACGGAGTAATTACGATATATGTTTTAAACTGTGATAATGCAGAGCGAGCAGCTAGAACAATTATTCATGAGTGTACACATAGACGTTATGGTATCGGTAAATCACAGTGGGCGGAATGTGTGCGTTTTTCACAGGAACTCAAACATAAATATAAACGTGACAACTTGACTTATAACGAAATAAGGCGTATAATCATAGCAGTAAAGGCTGGATATCCAGAGTATCATTGGAGAAAGGGAAGATTAATATATGGAAGAAAAAAACGCTCTCGATAAACTTAGAAACGGAGAAAAAGTTTTGTGCCCTAAGTGTGGTAAAGCGTTCTTAAAGCCATATGGAACGACGTGCGACAAAGCACACACCTTTGATTGTCCGGAATGCGATTTTTATACGCATTACCATGCAGAAATTGAAATTGAATAGAACAGCATTTACAAAAAATGAGTTCAATGAAAATATTATAAAGGCATTGGAGGTGCTAAATGAACATGGACGATAAGATTATATGCCCTTTGATAAATATAGAGATTTCTTGCGTTGAGTGTATGGAAAATCGAGATACGAAGGAAGAACTTGTCCCGGAGATTTATAAGAAGTTAGATAATTGGAAGGAAGTTTGCAAGAAATGCAAATATAATAAGTGTTAATACCACTCTCAAAATTGAGGGTGGTATTTTTATACCAAAATTTAATACGAATATCAGCACTCGGCTTTGGCAGGGTGCTTTTATTATACCCATTTTTAAGAAAGGACGGTAAAACACATGGCAGAAGAAAAGAAGAAGCTTCCTGAGGAAGAAGCCGAAAAGAAGCCTGAAACTTCAGAGCCTAAGCCTGCAGAGGAAAAGAAGGAAGAGCCTGCAAAGGATGAAAATCCCGAAGAAAAAGCATCTGACGACAAGCAGGCGGACGAGAACGGCAGTATTATCCTGATAACAAAACAAACCCATACTAAGAGAAATTTCTTAGTATGGGTTTTACTTTGCCTATTTTTCAAAGTATGATTTGTATTCTATCTTGTATTTGCTGTCAGGGAAGAGAAGCCTGTGCAGTTCAATGAAATAGTCATCGGTCATGCTTGCGATGTAGTCAACAACAATCTGATTCGGTTCTTCTCTGAGATAATCAAAATCGCTGTAATACTGAAGGCTCTTTTCGATGTAGGAAATGTGGTGCTTGTAGATGATGGAGTCCTCGTTCTTGCTTACAACGTCTCCGAGAAGCTTGTAGTACACTTCCTTTATCATCGGCTTTATAGAGCTTTCGTACATCTCGTTCAAGCCGTCGCTGAGGTATATGTGCTTGTAGTTTTCTTCCTTTGCCGTACGCAAATCATCAAAGGCACTCTGACTGAGCTGTATGTAGTCCTTGCCGTAGCTGTTATTGACAATATCAACTACAAGGTTGTTAATCATTTCTGCGTTTCTCTTGCCGATGTATTCTGAGGTGAAATCAAAATCCTCAGTAATTACTTTAGTGGTTACTGCATCCTGCCTGTCCTTGCCGATATAAGCAATAATATCACTGATTCTTACAACACACCCCTCAAGCGTCATAGGTATGAGCTTGTCAATAGCAGGCTTGCCAAGAGTGTAGCAGTCGCTTATCCTCTGCTCGTATTCCTCAAAGCCCGACAGGTTGCAAGGACGGTATTCGCTGAGCTCAAATTCACCGTTGTGGCAAAGGATTCCGTCAAGCACCTGAAGGCTGATGTTTCTCTTGTAAAGCACATCAAGAACCCTTGCACTGTGAACGTTGTGGTTGAAAAACAATCCTGTCTCACTCTGCAGAAGCTCGCTCAGATATCTCTCTCCTGCGTGACCGAAAGGTGTGTGGCCGATGTCGTGACCTAAGGCAATTGCTTCAATAAGGTCAAGATTCAAGTCAAGAAGCCTGCCGATGTTTCTTGCAATCCTTGATACAAGCTGAACGTGTAGCCCACGTCTTGTTATGTCGTCGTTGTTGTAAAGAGAGAACACCTGCGTCTTGTCGTTGTAGCGGTTGTATAGAGGAAGGTGAAGAATCTTGTCTATGTCACGTGCGTACGCAGGACGGAGCAGGGTGGATTTGTCCCTGTCAGGATTTCTTCTGACAGCATCGTCATCAGAAGCCTTGTATGGATTCTGCTTGTTCTCTCTGCGGTCGCTTATAATCCGGTTTTCAATTTCCTTTTCAAGCTTGTGATAACTAAGTGCCAATGTAAGACCTCCCAGCATTTTGTGGTTTTCAGCGTGACAGCCAACCCGCCACACTTTACGCAATAATTATACCACAATACCGGGATGGGTTCAAGAGGGGAGATAGCTCCCCCTTGCCACACCTTGTATCTTATGCTATAATTATCGTATCAATTATTATGGAGAGAGCTATGAAAACGAGTGTGCGTAAGGCGTATATCGACAACTTAAGATGGGCGATTCTGCTGATACTTATCCCGTATCATACCGCAATGGCGTGGAACAGCTGGGCAGAGCCAAACTACATATACTTTGAGAAAAACAGGCTGATAAGCAGTATCATTGTCTTTTTCAGCCCGTACTTTATGCCACTGCTGTTCTTGCTTGCAGGAATAAGCACAAGGTACGCACTCAGAAAGCGTACAGGCAAGCAGTACCTTTATGAGAGGGCAAAGCGTCTTTTACTGCCTCTTTTGTTCGGAACAGTGGTGCTTATGCCGATAATGACCTACCTTGCGGATAGGTTCAACAGCTCTTACGACGGCTCGTTTTTCGGGCATTACGCCGTGTTCTTCACAAGGTTTACAGACCTCACGGGTGCAGATGGCGGCTTTTCGTTCGGGCAGTTCTGGTTCTGCCTGTACCTGTTTGTAATATCGGCAATATGTGTCGGTGTGCTCAAGCTTATTAAACACAGGTCAGACGGAGAGCCGAAGGCTTTGCCACTCTGGGCTGTAATACTGCTCGGTCTGCCGTTGCCGATATTGAGTGAGATTTTGTCTGTTGGCGGAAAGAGCTTAGCTGAGTATACATACATCTTCCTGCTCGGATATTTCATCTTTTCAAGTGACAAGACGATAGACAAGGTCGAGAAGTACAGACACCCTCTGCTAGCTGTCGGGCTTCTCGCGACAATTGCGAACGTGTATCTGTTCCTGTGGTGTGACAAGGATTTGAGCCTTCTTAACACGGCGACAAAATACATAAGCGAGTGGTTTATGGTGCTCTCGCTTATAGGTGTAGCCAAGAGGCATCTGAACTTTTCGGGCAAGGTATCAGGCTATATGTCGCACAGGTCGTTTTTGTTCTATATCTGGCACTTCATATGGGTGGTGCTCTTTCAGTATCTCCTGTACAAGTGGGCAGGGAACAACACCCCGCTTCTGTTCTTCGGCACTATATCAGTATCGTATGTCGCAACCCTCCTGTGCTGTGAAATATGCGTGAGGATACCGTTTCTGTGCCTTCTCACAGGTACAAAGTATATAAGCAAAAAGCAAGGGTGATATTATGAAGCTTAAGAAAATCGCAAATATTCTGACGGTAATTATGATAATCGGCATTGCGGTGTTCGTTCTGGGTGTCATTTTCGCAGACACCGATGGGACACGCTGGCGTATATTCTCGGTCGCTATGCCGATAGTGGGCGTTTCATTCTGCGGTGCTATCGTACTGTCAGCAATTGATAGTATTAATGCCAAGAAATAACCGGATATACGGAGGATGAAAAATGAAAATTGATACAAAAAAGCTTGAGTGGACAAGAGCACCAAAGCAGTACACAATCAGCGAAAACAAGGTCGAGATAATCACACAGCCTTTCACTGACTTGTGGCAGAGGACATACTATCATTTCAGAAACGACAACGCACCCGTTCTGCAGCTCAAAACCGACGAGAAGTATTTTTCCTTTGTCGTGAAAACTGAGTTTGACACAAAGGTACGCTACGACCAGTGCGGTGTTGCGGTGTATCTTGACAGCGATAACTGGCTCAAAGCTTCGATGGAATATGAAAACGATAAAATCCAAAGGCTCGGAAGCGTTGTTACAAACAATGGCTATTCCGACTGGTCATCTGTTGACGTTGATGCGGGTATCAAATCAATGTGGTTCAGACTCAGCCGAAGAGATGACGATTTCTGCATTGAAAACTCCGTGGACGGGGTGAACTTCAAGCAGATGCGTATCTGCCATATGTTCAGTGTAAAGGACACAATCAGATTCGGAATTTACGCTTGCAGTGCTGAAAACTCATCCTTCAAGGCAACCTTTACTGACATGGAAGTAACCGAATGCAAGTGGCTCGCCCATGACGGACAGCAGCCCGACGAGGAGTAAAGCAATGAACAGACCATATATAATCTGCCACATGACAATGTCGATTGACGGAAAGGTAACGGGAGATTTTCTCTCTTGCCCCGAATGTCAGGGGGCAACCGAAATCTACTACGACATAAACAGAACGCTCAAATCAAACGGCTTTATCTGCGGACGTGTCACAATGGAAGGGAGCTTCACGGGCGGTTATTATCCCGACCTGACAAAGTATCCCGCCGAAAATAGCGGCGAGGACTTTGTGCCTGAGAACCTGACAGGCTTTTATGCAGTTGCTTTTGATACAAAGGGAAGACTCGGCTGGGAATCCAGCAGAATTATCGACCCCGACGGTGACCCCGGCTATGACGGAGCACAGATAATCGAGGTGCTCACAACACAGGCAGATGGGCGTTATCTTGGCTATCTCAGAGCTATGGGGATAGGATATATTTTGCAGGGGAAAGAGAGATTGATGTTTCTCTTGCACTTTTGAAGCTCAAGGAAAAATTCGGCTGTGAGGTGCTCTTGCTTGAGGGCGGAAGTATCATAAACGGTGCGTTTCAGCGTGCTGATGTTATTGATGAGCTCAGCCTCGTTGTCGCACCGATTGTTGCACAAAAGAGCGACAAGCCGCTTTTCACAGACAGCGATTTTTCAGTCTTCGAGCTTGTCAGTGCTGAAAGCAAGGACGGAAATGTTATTATGAATTATAAGAGAAATTCTGAAAAGGAGAGAATATTATGAGCAGAAAGCTTACAGCGTATTTTTCAGCAAGCGGAGTAACAGAAAAGGTTGCAAAGGCTCTTTCACAAGCAGCAGGCACAGACCTTTTTGAAATCAAACCTGCTATACCTTACACAGACGCAGACCTTAACTGGATGGACAAGAATTCCAGAAGCTCCGTCGAAATGAACGACCTCTCGTTCCGTCCGCAGATTGCGACAAAGCTTTCTGATATGGACAAGTACGATACCATTTTTCTCGGATTCCCTATCTGGTGGTATATCGCACCGACAATTATAAATACCTTCCTTGAAAGCTACGACTTTACAGGCAAGAAGATTGTACTTTTTGCAACCTCAGGCTCAAGCGGTTTCGGAAAGACGGCAGAAAAGCTTGAAGATAGCTGTAAGGGAGCACAGCTTATTACAGGCAGGCTCCTGAATGGCAAGCTCGATATGTCAGAGCTTGCCCAATGGGCAAACAGCTTTTAATCAGCAAAATTCAAAAACCGTATATAGAAGACCAAAAACCTGCAACTAATTTAAGGCGTTAAAAATCTCCTAAGGAAAGCAATTTACAAAGGAATAGTGCTAAGGAAACACCCTCGCCAATCGGCGAGGGTGTATTGCTATAATAAAAAAACTGTGCTATAATAGGAGGAGCAATTTTCAGTGAAAGAAGAATAATATGGAGCTTTTTATTACAATAATAGTATGTCTGCTGGCAGGCTGCGGAGCAGGGCTGGGAACAGGCTTTGCAGGTATGAGTGCGGCGGTGGTTATTACTCCGATGCTGGTGACATTTCTGGGTATGCCTGCGTACAGCGCAATCGGAATAGCTCTTGCAAGCGACGTCCTGGCGAGTGGTGTCAGTGCTTATACATACTACAAGAACAAGAATATAGACATAAAAAACGGCATAGTTATGATGATAGCCGTTTTGACATTCACATTGGTCGGAAGCTTTGTAGCGAGCTTTGTGCCCAACAGTGCAATGGGTGGGACATCGGTGTTTATGACAACACTGATGGGAATTAAATTCATTGTAAAGCCTGTGAATACTACAAAGGAAGCCATGAATTCTGTTTCGCCGAAGAAAAGGCTTGCACAATCGGTCGTTTTCGGTATGTTCATTGGCTTTATCTGTGGCTTTGTCGGTGCAGGCGGCGGAATGATGATGCTGATGATACTGACGATGGTGCTTGGCTACGAGCTTAAAACCGCAGTAGGAACAAGCGTGTTTATTATGACCTTCACAGCGCTGACAGGTGCGGTAAGTCATTTTGTGATTGACAGTAAAGCACCGGACCTGCTTGTTCTGGTACTGTGTATACTGTTTACTCTGCTGTTTGCACGTATCGGAGCGGTAATAGCAAATAAAGCAAGCCCGGAAGCCTTGAATCGTGCTACGGGAATAATTCTTGTTGCACTCGGCATCTCTGTTATAGGTATAGGATTATTGACCTGAGGAGAAATTGAACATAGCTAAAACATCGCATTTCTGAAAAGCTGTATATAGAAGACCAAAAACCTGTGGCAAATCTATTGCCGCAGGTTTTTTGCTGTGATATAATTTAAGTACAGGGTAAACCATATGAAACGCAAGGGAAGGAGCAACCGTAATGTATTTGAATGTAGATGATGTGTTTGAAGAAAGCAGAAGGATAGGATTTGAAATAGGAAAGAGAGAGGGCAGAGCAATGAACGCATACAAAGCTGTTAATTGCGTAATCGAGGGCTTCGGAGTTTCACTTGAAGAGGCTCTTAAAATATTGAAAATCTCAAAAGCAGACTATCTTGAAGGAAAGAGACTTATTGAGGAAGAAAACTAAACCCCACACATTAAGAGCGTCACTCGTAATGTGTGGGGCTTTTGTTTATCTGCAATACTCCTTTATAGCCTCGCTCATAAACTGAGCAGTGCCGTCACCGTGCCTGTCAATGTTCTTTTTAAAACGCTCGTCTGCGATGTACATTTCACCAAGCCCTGCGAGTATCTCCTTGGTGCAGGTGTAGTGATTCTTAGTGATGCAGTCCTGCCACTTCTTCACAAGTGCCTGCGCCTTATCGCTGTCAGCGGTCAGACCGTCTTTCCTGCACTGAGAGAACTCTGACATTATAGAGTTCATCTCTGCACTTACGTCAGCCCACTTTTGTGAAGTGTAGCCGGCTGTCTTTTGTGCACTCTCCTTGTATGCGGCGGTGTCGCCCCACTTTGCTTTTGCTTCCTTTGAGTACTGCTCACGCTGAGCCTCAAATTCGCTGTTATCAAATACGTTCATAGATAATTCTTCTCCTTTCATTGCACCGTCAAGAGCATTTATAAGCCGTTCAAGACGCTCTCTTTTAAGCGTAAGCAAACGCTTTTGCTCCTTTAGTGCAAGTAGCTTGTCATATTCGGGTGAGGACAAAATTTCCTCGATTTCACGAAGAGGAAAGTCAAGCTCACGGTAAAACAAAATCTCCTGCATCCGCATAAGAGAGCTCTCATCGTAGTAGCGGTAGCCGTTTTGTTCGTCAACAAAAGAGGGCTTGAGCAGATTTATTTCATCATAGTAGTGCAGCGTGCGCACGCTGACACCCGTAAACTCTGCAAATTCCTTGATGTGCATCTTCATTTTATCATCTCCCTGACTATGAGTATATACTATGACGTAACGTCAGAGTCAATAGTTTTTTTGAAATTATATCATAATTTTTTCTTTGAGGCAAGTCTGAGCCTTTCAGAGCATCAAAAAGCGGTACTACATTTTCTGTGTACCGCTTTTAGCTTTAGCAAAATTCGTGCTTTGTGTTGTGAACTGCCTTTCCTTCCTTCTGTGCAATCGCCCTGTCGAGGTTCCACCTGATGTGGTCACGCAGGTCCTCAAGACTGTCAAAGGAAAGCCCGAACATACGCTCAATCTTGTCAACGCAGTAGAGCCATGGCTCGCCCTTTTCACCCTCTGCCTCAATAACGCTCTTAGTCTGCGGATACATTTCCTTAGCCATAAGTGCGATTTCATACCATGATACAGAGTTCTTGCCGAGTGCAAAGAAAACTTCTTCGTTCAGGTCGCTCTCACAAAGGTCTGCATAAACCTTCGCAATCTGCCTTGAAGACAAAAACTGTGTTCCGTCGTTTACGTTGAAGGTGAGGTTTTCGTCATTTACAATTGCCTGTGCAATCTTTTTGAAGCGGTCATCTGACTGTGAAGCACCGCCTTCAACAGCAGGATTTGAATATGTGTAGCCCGGGCGGATGATGTTTCTTCTCATCTTTACCTTTTCACCGTAGCCGCCCTGCTTGCTGTAATACTGTCTGAAGCCAAGGAGATAAAGCTCACTTGCCGCCTTGGTCGAGCCGTAAAGGTCAGTAGGAATACGAAGTGCAGTTTCGTCCATACCGTTGCGCAGATTTCCTGTCGCAGCAGTCGAGCTTGTGTAAATAAAGCTCTTTACTCCCGCACGCTCGCAGGCATCAAGCAAAAACGCTGTAACTTTAGTGTCGTTAGAAAGCATTTCAGGGGGAGTGTTGCCCCAGCCCAGAGCTATGTGAATTGCTGCATCACAGCCCTTGACAGCTTCTTCAAGCACATCAAAATCTAAAATGCTGCCCTTGATTACCTTTACGTTTTCCATCTGCGAAAATGCCGGAATACGCTCAGGGGTTCTTGTCAGAAGTCTTATGCTGTGACCTCTCTTTAAAAGCTCAAGTGTTACATACTGCCCGATGTTTCCTGTTCCGCCTGTAATAAATATCTCCATAAAGCTATACCTCCGAATCGGTTTTTGGCTTGGTGCTTTTATAGTATCACAAGCTTTATTTTATTGCAATAGCAGAAAACGATTGAGAAAAAATATTTTTTGTTACTGAGCTTTTTCACTCGGCGATTGACCGAAATGCTTCTTGTACGCCCTGTAAAACGACGAGTAGTCCTTGAAGCCGCAATCCCTGGCGGTATTGGCTGCAGATTTACCGCTTGATATCATTTCCTTCGCCTTGGTAAGACGCTTCTTGGTGATATACTCCCACGGAGCTGCGCCTGTCGCTTGCCTGAAAACACGGCTGAACTGCGATGTACTGAGGAAAAACTGTGAAGCGAGCTTTGGCAGGTTTATATCCTCAAAGAGATGGGTATTCACATAGCTTACTATCTTAGCGTCGGGAGTCTGTTTTGAAAAACCTGTCCTGCGGGTAGATTTTGAAGCATTGTATATCATGTGGAGCAAGGTTATGAGATTTACTTTTATAGTGAGCTGTCTTTCACTGTCATCGGCTGTTATCATCTGAGAAAAAAGTCTTGATACAAGCTTCATATCAAGATTCTCTGTCGGACACAGATTTCCCTCCCCAAGCTCTCTGTCGGTAAAGGCTTTTGTCAGAAGTCCCTGTGGGTCTATCTCCCTTGCTATGGAGAGCGGAAAGTTGACTGCGTATCTTTCGTATCGTGTACAACCGGTTATGCGTGCCTTATGAGATTCGGCGGGACGCATTATCATAAGAGATTTTTCCTTGAGCGGATATCTTGAGCCTTCAACCAGATACTCGACCTGACCTGAGAGAAAATAATAAATCTCGCACCGGTCATGTATATGCATTGTAAAGTATTTATCGTCGGGGCTTTCATCTATTGCGTGTCTTATATAGATACTGTCAAAGCTGTACTCGTTAAGCATAAAACCACTCCCTTGAATTCAGTATATCACATGATGCGTTAATTTGCAATATATATTGCCTAGATTTGCAATTGAAATGCAAATTGTGTTGTGATAATATAAAAGCAGAAAATTAAAGGAGGCTAAATTATGCAATTTCGACTTGCTGCGTTTGCTGACGAGGCTGACGGAAAACTTGACGGTCAGATTAAGGCAATGAAGGATAACGGAGTGGAATTCCTTGAAATAAGAGGAGTTGACGGACAGAATATTTCAGAAATCACATCTGAAAAAGCCAAGGAGATAAAAAGCCGCCTTGCAGATAACGGTCTTGCGGTATGGTCGCTCGGCTCACCGTTTGGAAAAATGGGAATGGGCGACGGCTTTGAGGAGCACCTCGAAGCCTTCAAGCGTGGACTTCATAACGCAGATATTCTTGGTGCAAAGCATATAAGAATGTTCAGCTTTTACGTTCCGTCAGGCGAGGAAGAAAAGTACAAAGAAAAGGTCTTTGAACGTCTCAATTGCTTTGTAGAGGCTTCAAAGAACAGCGATATAATTCTTTGTCACGAGAACGAAAAGGGCATATACGGAGATATGGCTGTACGCTGTCTTGAAATACACAAGACATTCCCTACACTCAAAGCGGTGTTTGACCCTGCAAACTTCATACAGTGTTCGCAGGATACAATCAAGGCATGGGAAATGCTTTCGCCGTACGTTGAGTATATGCACATAAAGGATGCTATGGCAGACGGCTCTGTTGTTCCTGCAGGCGAAGGAATCGGAAACCTTAAATATCTCCTGTCACAGTACAAGGGAGAGGTTTTGACACTTGAACCGCATCTTTCTGTGTTTGACGGCTTTGATAAGCTCGAGGAAAGCGAAAAAACACAGATGAAGTTTACATATCCATCGTCACAGGTCGCTTTCAAGGTAGCTTGTGACTCACTCAAAAAGCTTATATAAGGAGAATAGCTATGGAAAAGATAAGACTCGGAATAATCGGACTTGGTAATATGGGAAGCGGACACTTCTACAACGTTCTTGGCGGAAAGTGTCCTTCAGTTGAAGTCAGGGCTGTTTGTGACATCAACCCACAGAAGCTTGAAAAGGCAAAGGAGCACCCTGAGGTTGCCCTTTTTACAGACAGCAACGAAATGCTCGACAGCGGACTCGTTGATACAGTAATTATCGCAGTTCCTCACTACGACCACCCGACAATTGCAATCGAGGCATTCAAGAGAGGCATCAACGTTCTTACAGAAAAGCCTGCAGGCGTTTATTCAAGACAGGTAAGAGAAATGAACGAGGCTGCCGAAAGGTCGGGCGTGAAGTTTGGCATTATGTTCAACCAGCGTACAAATCCCATGTATAAAAAGGCTCGTGAAATTGTTCAGAGCGGTCAGCTCGGCGAGCTTAAGAGAATGGTATGGATAATCACAAACTGGTACAGAACACAGGCTTACTACAATTCAGGTACATGGCGTGCAACCTGGAGCGGAGAGGGTGGCGGAGTGCTTCTTAACCAGGCACCTCATAACCTCGACCTCTGGCAGTGGATTTTCGGTATGCCAAAGAGGATAAGAGCCTTCTGCGAGTTCGGAAAGTACCACAATATCGACGTTGAAGACGATGTTACAATCTTCGGCGAGTATGAAAACGGTGCAACAGCTACCTTCATTTCTACAACAGGTGACGCTTGCGGTACAAACCGCCTTGAGATTACAGGCGATAAGGGAAAGCTCGTAATCGAACACGGAAAGCTCTGCTGGTGGAAGCTCGCTGTCCCTGAGCGTGAGTTCTGCTTTACCGCAACAGAGGGCTTTGTGACACCTGAAAACACCTACGAGGAGTTTACCGCACCTGAGCCGGAAGGACACCCTGAGGTTCTCGAAGCGTTTGCACAGTCAATCTTAAACGGCACAGAAATGGTTGCAAGAGGGCAGGAAGGTCTTAACTCGCTGTCTATCTCAAATGCTGCTTACCTCTCGACATGGACAAACGACTGGGCAGAAATCCCGACCGATGAAGAGCTCTTTGAAAAGTACCTCAAGGTTCTTTGCGAAAAGGAGAAAAGCTCAAAAAAATAAATACCGCTCACGGTGAAAGCCTGGATGTACTTCGTGAGCGGTGGAAGGTAAGATGGTAATGGAAGCTATACTACTTATGCTGGGCGTAACAGCCTGCTATACTATATCATCGCTGAGTGACAAATATGCCGTTTCAAAAGCTAAGTTTACAGGCGACGAGTTTACGTTTCTTATGTGCTCGTCAATGTCTGTGTTTCTGCTGTTTACATTGCCGTTTCAAAAGCTCAGCTTTACGTTTTCGTGGCAAAGCTTTGCAGCAATTCTGCTCATAGCCCTGTGCAAGCTCACAGAGTTTCAGATGAGCGCCCTTGTGTTAAAACAGCTTTCAGCCTTTGAACTAAAAGCGTGGCTTGGTATAACACTTTTTGTGTCGTATATAACTGACGTGCTGTACGGAGCAGACCTTCGTGCAATAAAGCTTTTGTGCATTGCAATAACGGGCGCAGGACTCATTTTTATTGCACGTTCGGGAAGCGGCGAAAAAAAGGAATACCGCAAAATCGCTCTGCCTCTCGTTTTGTATCTCGGTGCAAAATACGGCTACGGACTCGTCATAAAAGCCTTCACAGCCTATGTGTCGCCGACAGTTCAGCTTGTTCCTGCACTTATGATAGTGGCAGTTATAATGCTATTGAGAATAAAGCCGTCGGAGATTATAAAGAAAAACAAGCAGGGTGTACGAAACGTAGTTTTAGCGAGAATCCCCAATACCGCAGGTATGCTTATGGAAAACGCAGTAATAGCGATAAGCCTTGCAAACTACTCGTTTATCCAGCCTATGATTTTAGTGTCGCTGTTTCTGATAGGTCTTATCCGCAGGGAAAGTCACTCAAGGCTCAATCTCCTTGGCAGTATAATAAGTGTTATAGGAGTCGTGCTTTTTCAGGCAATTTAATAGTATTAAAAAAGGCGTATGCAAATTATCTGCATACGCCTTAAGCTTTATATCTTCATAGTCAGAGAGATTCTCTTTCTCTTAACGTCAACGTCCAGAACCTTGACCTTTACAACGTCGCCGACCTTTACAACCTCCATAGGATGCTTTATAAATCGGTTTGTCATCTGAGAAATGTGAACAAGTCCGTCCTCGTGAACACCGATATCAACAAATGCACCGAAGTCGATAACGTTTCTTACAGTTCCGACAAGCTCCATACCTGCAGACAGGTCCTTGAGCTCCATAATGTCACCGCTTCTCATAATCGGCTTTGGAAGCTCATCTCTCGGGTCACGGCCCGGCTTCTGAAGCTCCTTCACAATGTCGCTGAGTGTAGGAACACCGACGCCGATTTCTGCCGCAAGTGTCGAAAGTCCAGCCTTTGTTGCCTTGTCAGAAAGGTCTGTTAGCGAGCCTGCATTTATGTCAGAAAGAGTGTAGCCGCACTTTTCTAAAAGTGCCTTTGCAGCATCGTAGCTTTCAGGATGAACAGCCGTGTTGTCAAGAGGATTCTTTCCGTCACGGACTCTCAGGAAGCCCGCACACTGCTCGAATGCCTTAGCACCAAGCTTTGAAACCTTCAGAAGCTGTTTTCTGTCTGTGAATGCACCGTTTTCTTCTCTGTATTTCACAATATTCTTAGCAACTGATGAGTTGATACCCGAAATGTACGAAAGCAGGCTGTGGCTCGCTGTGTTAAGGTCAACACCAACGTTGTTTACACAGTCCTCAACAACGCCCGTGAGAGCCTCGTCCATGCGGTTCTTTGGCATATCGTGCTGATACTGACCTACTCCGATAGCCTTAGGGTCAATCTTTACAAGCTCTGCAAGCGGGTCCTGCAAGCGTCTTGCAATCGAAACAGCACTTCTGAGTGAAACGTCATATTCAGGGAACTCCTCAGCCGCAAGCTTAGATGCGGAGTAAACAGAAGCTCCTGCCTCTGATACAACTGCGTAGCTTACCTTTTCAGGAATCTCCTTGAGCATCTGTGCAACAAATGCCTCTGACTCACGGCTTGCTGTACCGTTGCCGATAGAAATAGTTGTTACACCGTGCTTTCTTATAAGAGCCACGAGCTTTCTCTTTGCATCCTCTGTCTTGTTCTGCGGTGGGGTAGGGTATACAACAGTTGTGTCAAGAACCTTTCCTGTTCCGTCAACAACAGCAATTTTACAGCCTGTCCTGTACGCAGGGTCAAGTCCGAGAGTAACGCTGTTCTTGATAGGCGGCTGCATAAGAAGCTGCTTTAGGTTCTCGCCGAACACCTTTATAGCACCCTCGCAAGCGTTTGCGGTAAGCTCACTTCTTATCTCTCTTTCGATTGAAGGGTAGATAAGACGCTTGTAGCTGTCCTCGCAGGCAAGTCTTACAAGCTGTCCGCAGGAGGAATCATTCTTTACATACTTCTGACAGCAGGCTCTTTCTCCGGCTCCCTCAGTAACGTCAACTGAAACCTTCAGAGCGTTTTCCTTTTCGCCTCTGTCAAGAGCCAGCACTCTGTGTCCTGCAATCTTCTTTACACTTTCGCTGTACTCGTAGTAGGTCTTGTATACAGTTTCAGCCTCCTCGTCGGTAGCCTTTGAAGAAATCTTTCCTATCTGCGAGAAAAGCTGACGGATGTATTTTCTCAAATCTGCGTTGTCTGAAACATCCTCCGCAATAATGTCCATAGCGCCCTGCAAAGCTTCTTCCACTGTTTCAACGCACTTTTCAGCCTCGTCGCTGTGAACTATAAATGCCTTTGCCTCATCCTCAGGAACGGTCTTGTCGCTCTGTGCAAGCAGTATCTCAGCAAGCCCCTCAAGTCCTTTTGCCCTCGCAACAGAGCCTCTTGTCTTTCGCTTCTGCTTGTACGGTCTGTAAATGTCCTCAACCTCAACGAGGGTAACCGCCTTGTCGATTGCCTCCAAAAGCTCAGGCGTCATCTTGCCCTGCTCGGTAATGGAGTTTGTGATTTCCTCCTTGCGCTTTGTGAGGTTGCGAAGATAGTTGAGTCTGTCAAAAATATCTCTTAAAATCTGGTCGTCGAGAGAGCCCGTCATTTCTTTTCTGTATCGGGCAATAAAAGGGATTGTCTTTCCGTCGTCGATGAGTGCGACAGTGTTGTCAATCTGCTCCCTTTTAAGCTTGAATTCCTCCGCCAGCATTAAATTAATATCCAAAATAATACCCCCTGAATAAAATTTATGATACAGATATTTTACTATACTTTTTTAAAAAAGTAAAGACATACGAGAGATATTTAACAAAAAACCGCCTGCGTTTTTCAGCAGACGGTATTTTTGCTATTTAGCATCAAGACTGCATACCATAATGTACTCCTCGTCGTTTTCTGAAATGATTTCAAAGCCGACCGCCTTGTACATTTTGGCAGCGTAGTTTTCCTTCTGAACCGCAAGCGAGGTCTTCTCATAGCCTCTCTCCTTCAGCTCGCAAAGCATTCTTTTCATAAGTGAAGTGCCTATGCCTTTGCCACGGTACTCAGGATACAGGGAAATCGCAAAGGACGGAACACCGTCTTCAATGTGCCCGTAGTCCTTCATATCCCTTACCCACACAGCCCCGACAATCCTGTCATCAAGCTGTGCAACAAAGCAGATGTCGTGAGGCTTTTCGCCAAAGCCCTCTATGTACACCTGTAAATCAGGCTGTGAGATTATATCTCTCGGCGGTGGTGTAACACCCTGCGGTATGAAAATTGCTTCATATAAAAAGTCTTCGAGGAGTATATGCTCCTCTTGTCTTATTGGTCTTATAGTTAAGTTCATTATTTACCTCCGATTATATATTATTTTAATCGGCAAAAAAAGAACACATAACGATGCCTCCTTTAGTTTGATGCAACTATTATACCACGTTGAAAACAAAATTGCAATGTGGTATAATCTAAGTGACAAGTATTTTGAAGGAGCTGTTTTGTATGGAGAATATAGCGCTTGTTAACCGTGTAAAGCGTATGGAGATATATTTTGATGCAGTGTTATCGGCGCTGACAAATGCGCCTGAGCTTATAAGTGAGGATAGCTGTATAAAGGATATGACGCAGATTCTTTCTGAGTATATGGATAGCGGACAGTGGCTTTGTGACTACACAGCCGACGAACAGGGGCTTATCCCTCAGGACGTAAAAAGGGGAGTGCTGTCACAGGACGGACTCTATGACCTTCTCTATATGATAAGAGAGGAAAGGTAAAAAACTGCGGAAAATGGCGTTTGCAACCTGAAGTTTACAACAAGAAACGCAGGGTTGGTGGCGGTTGCGGTCATTCTTTGATATCATGATGTTGTAAATAAAACGACCGCAAGGTAAAGGAGAAATACTATGACATTCGGTGAAAAATTATCAAGACTCAGAAAAGAAAACAACTACACACAGGAACAGCTCGCAGATATCCTGGCTGTGTCAAGACAGTCGGTCAGCAAGTGGGAATCAGACTTAGCGTATCCCGAAACGGAAAAGCTCATCCGCCTGGCAAAGCTCTTTGACTGCTCGACAGATTACCTTTTAAAAGAGGACTGCGACAATAAAAACGGTTATGCCCGCAAGGCTGAGGGAAATAGTCCCACAACTATTTCTGTGACTGCAAAAGGACTGCTTGCTTCACTGATGCGTGAGAGAAAAAGCGAGAAGATGATATTCGGTATGCCGCTTTATCATATAGGTAAAAACGCAAGAGGATTTTTCGCTCTCGGCTGTAAGGCAAGGGGATTCTTTTCTATTGGACTTATGTCAAGAGGAATATTCTCTATGGGACTTCTGTCGCTTGGCGTTGTGTCAATCGGACTGCTTTCACTTGGACTCCTTAGTGCAGGTATCCTTTCTGTCGGCATTGTCGCAGCAGGCAGCATCGCACTGGGACTGCTTTCTGCAGGCGCGATAAGCATTGGTGTGATTTCGTTCGGCGCACTCTCTGTCGGAGAGTTTTCTGTGGGAGCATATGCAATAGGAGAGTATGCCGCCGTCGGTGATACTGCAAGAGCTATGATTGCCGTAGGAGACAGCGAAGCGAACGGAAGTGTGCATAGCTTTCTGGGTGAGCTGACGAAAACAGATATTTCGCTCATAAAGGACTGGCTTGATGCAAATGTTCCGTCGTATCTGAGCTGGGCGAAGGAAATATTCAAATTCTATATTAGCTGATAAAAAACCGTCTGCGATTTTCCGCAGACGGTTTTGCTTATTTGTTGTGCTTTTCGATTCCTTTAAGATACAGAAATTTTGATATAACGCCTGACAGTGCATACAAAAGCACAGTACCGGAGGCTAAGATGAACTTGAAGTAAGACGGGAAGTCGCCCGCAATAAGCTTCTTTATAAGCTTTTCAATGCTGCTTAAAAGCCCGTCGGGGTTGTTTTTTAACACAAGAAGTGCTATTGCAGTCAGCGACAAATACATTGCTGCCTTGATAATTCCGCCTGCCCTTTCTCCGAAACGCACTGAGAACGGGAAGTCTACTGCGATAGCTGCAAGCTGGATAAAATACAGTGCCATAAAAAGCTTTGCAAATGACGGGATATCGTATCCGCCAACGCTGTCGCAGATAAACTTGAGGAGATAGCTAAGCCCGATACAAAGTGCAAAATACATAGCACTCTGCAAAGCCATAAAGATGTACTTAGAGCACATATAACCGCCAATCCCCGAAGGGGTCGAGGCTGTGAAATAGCACCATTTCTTCGTTCTGTCACCCGACGGCATCCACTCTGTTATTATCCATGACGCTATAACTCCCAGCACAATAATTGCGCCTCTTAGCAATCCGCCATCATTTGCGAGCGTGTACAGAACGCCTTTGGATGATTCTTCTCTATCAATAATTATAAGTACAAGCGGAAGAAAAACGGTGCAAAGTGCGGTAAGGACAGTGAGCACAAGCCTGAACCTGCTTTGCACAAGCTCCTTGTAAAGAAAGCCCTTCATCAGTCTTCTCTCCTCTCGTAGTTCTTTCTGGTGATAAGATAGCTTGCAAAAAGAATCACAAACATAAGCACAAGGGCGATTACTCCGACGTGGGCAGGTATTGTGATGTAGCTTGTGTACTTATTCAAAACCGTAGGGGAATCAGCCGTTTCAACCTCTGTCATTACCTTTTCAATTTTTCTGCCAAGCTCTGACACACTCGTGAAAGCATACTCGAGAGCAATTACAATTACCACAAGCACAGCTCCGACAATTATGCCCAGCTTCTTGAGTGACTTTAAGTCAGTCGCTCTCATAAGAACCGACTGGCGGATAATGTCATAAACAAGCAGAAAGTCAACAAAGCAAATGTACAGATAAATCGGTGCAAGGCTGTAAGAGGTCTTTCCGATTATGAAAACGGGTATGCAGATAAGTGTAACAAGAACTCCGCAGACAGCTATAACAATGGCTTTTGTGATGTATTTTGCCTTTGCCTTGTCGTGAGCGGTAAGGGGGAGGGCGAGCGAGTATCTGTGCCAGCCACAAGCCATATCGGACTTTAGAACTGTGTCATCGCTTGCTATCGTGCCGCCGATGATTATAGCAAAGGTGTATGCCATAATGAGCGAGAAACCCCTGACTGTCTCGCCGCTGCCTAAATCCTTTGAAATCATAACATATAACGCAAGAAACATCATAGCAGACATAGCAACTATCAGCAGAAGCGATGCAAGGTAGGATTTTGTTGAAATCTTCAGCTCTCTGAAAATCAAAGCCTTAGTCATTACGCCCACTCCTTCTTGTCACGGTTTACATAGAAAAGCATAATCTCTTCAAGGGTTGTAGGCTCAAGCAGCATACCGCTGTATTTGTATGAAGCAGACGCCCTGTCTGATACCATTACCTCAGCACCGAATGAGTTTACCCGTGTGCTCACGACATCGGAAGGGTCAATCTCAGAAAGCTGTTCCTTGCTGCACTTGAGCACCCCGTGAGTTTCCAAAAGCTCGTCCTTGTAGCCGCTTAAAAGTATTCTGCCGTGGTCTATGAATGTAACGCAGTCTGCAATCTTTTCAAGGTCGCTTGTGATATGCGAGGACATAAGAATACTGCGTTCTCCGTCTTCAAGATACTCCATAAATATGCGGAGAATTTCATCTCTTACAACAGGGTCAAGTCCCGATGTCGGCTCGTCCATGATGATAAGCTCTGCACCATGTGATAAAGCACAGGCAATCTGAAGCTTCATCTTCATACCCTTTGAAAAGTCGCCGATTTTCTTTTTCAGCGGAAGCTCAAAGCGTTCAAGATACTTTTTATACTGAGCATCATTCCACTGGGGGTATATGCCGGAGAAAATCTTAGACATATCCTTTGCTGTGAAAATATCGTGGAAGGGAAGCTCGTCAAAAACTACTGCAATACGCTTTTTGATTTGTGTTTCGTCTTTTAAGTGGTCAAGCCCTAAGAGCTTTATCTCACCGCTGTTTATTTTAGTGATGCCGAGAAGACTGCGGATTGTGGTTGATTTTCCTGCACCGTTTTGACCTATAAAGCCCATAATACTGCCCTTTAGGACGTTAAAGCTTACATTGTCAAGAGTAAAACCGTCATACTTTTTTGTAATGCCCGAAATCTCAATGGCATTTTCATAGCTGTTCATAACTATTCTCCTTCGTTAATCAGGTCAATCAAATCATGAAGCTCATCTATTGTCATACCGCATTTTTTCGCCTTGTCAACTGCGTCAAAAACGAGTGACTCAATCGCCTTAATCTGCTCCTCACGGTATAGCTCCATGTTCTGTGCCTTTACGAAGCTTCCTCTGCCTGTGTAGGATTCAATGAATCCGTCACGCTCAAGCTCCTCGTAGGCACGCTTTGTGGTCATAAAACTGATTCTGAGCTGTGTAGCAAGTATTCTCATGGAAGGAAGAGCGTCGCCCTCCTTCAGCTTGCCCTCAAGAATCATCGTCTTCACCTGGTTTACAATCTGCAGATAGATTGGCTCGCCCGATGAATTGCTGATGTTAATATTCATTTGGTGTGCACTCCTTTTGAGATAAAAGCTTAGGAGCATTTGCAACTGCTCAAAAGCTATAATTGTATAATCTCGATGTATACAATTATATCACCTTAGCTATACAATGTCAAGGGGGAGATTAAACTTTTTTGAGAACTTAAAAACCTGCGTAAATTCGTGCTTTTTGCAGGGCTTTAAGTGGCAAGTAGGTGCATTGCCCTAAAAATAATGATATAATTGTCATTAAAATAATTGAAAACGCAGATGGCTTGTGATATAATTTTCATATCTTAAAATGCATTGAAATTCGTGAAAAGGAGATTTTGATTATGTATACAGCAAGCGACAAAAGATACGACAAGATGGTCTACAACAGATGCGGAAACAGCGGGCTTAAGCTTCCTGCCGTGTCACTCGGTATGTGGCAGAACTTCGGCTTTGATACTCCGTTTGAAAGAGTGGAGAAGATGTGCCACACAGCCTTTGACCTTGGTATAACACACTTTGACCTTGCAAACAACTACGGCGGCTACGACGGTTCTGCCGAGGTTAATTTCGGCAAGGTTCTCGACAGGGGTATGAGAAAGTACCGTGACGAGCTCTGCATCTCAACAAAGGCAGGCTATGACATGTGGCCCGGTCCATACGGAGCAAAGCACGGCTCACGCAAGTACCTTATTTCTTCACTTGACCAGAGCCTCAAGAGAATGGGGCTTGACTATGTGGACATCTACTACCACCACGTTTTTGACCCCGAAGCTCCGCTTGAGGAAATCGCTGTCGCTCTTGACTCTGTTGTAAGACAGGGCAAGGCTCTCTATGTCGGCATCTCAAACTACGGCAGAGAAAAGACAGCCGAAATCCAGAAGATTTTCAAGGAGCTTAAAACTCCGTTTATCGTAAATCAGCCGTCATATGCTATGCTCAACCGCTGGGTTGAGGACGATAAGCTCGATGAGTATTGCTACGAAAACGGCGTCGGACTCTCTGTTTTCTCACCACTCTATCAGGGCTTCCTGACAGGCAGATATCTTAACGGTATCCCTGCGGATTCAAGAGTCGGCAGAGGTGCTACATGGATAGGAAACCAGCTCGACGAGGCTATGATAAAAAAGCTCAATGACCTCAATGATATGGCTAAGGAAAGAGGCCAGTCGCTCTCACAGATGGCTCTCGCCTGGGTGCTCAATAATAAGGCAGTAGCTACCGTGCTCATCGGTGCAAGCCGTCCTGAACAGATTGTAGAAAACGTAGGCTGTATTAATAACCTCTCGTTTACTAACGAAGAGCTCACCAAAATCGATACTATCATCAAAGGCTAGGCTTCGTATCTGTTCTGTTGGGGGAAACCTTTCTGAAGAAAGTTTATCCCCCAAGCCCCCTTACAAAGACTTTTAATATTATTTCAGCCCCATAGGGTATACACCAAGAGAGACTTAAATCTCCACGAAATGATGTACACCCTATGGGGCTGAAATTAAAGTCAAAAGTTTTAGGAAAGGAGTTTGAGGAATAACCCTTTTTCAAAAGGGTTTTCCTCAATAGAAACAGACATAAAGCTTTGAGATAGGTGTTGCAATGGGGCTTATGGTATGCTAGAATAATAGAAACGGAGGCGATGGTTATGTATACGAAAGCTGAGCTTATAAATCAGATAAAGGGAATGGGTATAAAGCCTGACGATACGGTTGTAATACACACCTCGATGAGAGCTGTCGGCAAGGTCGAAGGTGGAGCCGATACAGTTATCGACTCATTCTGCGAGTGCCTTACTGACGGGCTGTTTGTTGTACCTACTCACACATGGGACAGAGTCTACGCAGAACAGCCTGTTTTTGACGTAAGGAACACAGAATCCTGCCTCGGTGCTTTGCCAAACTGTGCGGTCAGAAGGGAGAACGGCTGTCGTTCGCTCCACCCGACGCACTCGGTGTGGGCATACGGAAAGAATGCCAAGGAGTTTATAAAGGGCGAAGAAAAAGTTACAACACCCGCACCGCAGGGCTCTGTCTGGGCAAGACTCGGCGACGTCGGTGCAAAGATACTGCTGATAGGAGTCAGTCACGATAAGAACACCTTTATCCACTCTGTCGATGAGCTTGGCTGTGTCCCCGACAGACTGAGCCCCGACGGCTATAATACAGTCCTGATTGATAAAAACGGCAACAGAATAAATGGCGTAATGCACGGACACAAGTGCTCAAAGTGTGACGACGTTTCAAAGTTCTATGTCAACTTTGACAAAGCGTTTACAAAGCTTGAAGCACAAACCTTCGGTAAGCTCGGTGACGCAACCGTGCGTGTTGTAGACGCAAGAAAATGCAGGGAGATAGTGCTCAGAATATACAGCAGAATAAGCCCCGATATCTGTACAGATTATAACGATATCCCCGAAGAAATATATATGCCAGAATAAAAGTACCCCTGCTCTGTAATAACGCAGAGCAGGGGATTATTTTGCTTTCCCACGAACAAAACAAGCCCCCGCTTAAAGCGGGGGCTTGGGGGTGAGCTAGATTCTGTAACTTAACAAGTACTGATATAAGCTTGGGATATCAGTATCGTCAGTAGTTAAGCGGTAGCTTTCATAGTCGAGAAGTACAATCATGTACGCATTAAACAAGTCACCTAATCCATCGTGCATACGGTCTAAATTGTCGCTGTATGCTAAATCGGAAAGTCTTACGTCGAATGGATTTACAGTTACTTCAAAATCTGTCCTGGTGTTAGCGTCATATTTTACGATAGTAATGGACTGATTCATTACGTCTGGAAGGTCATATAATGTTACTCTTCTTAGCATTGCGTCAACCAGATTTGGCAGAGCCTCCTTGAGTTCATCTAAAGCAGGACCGTAGAGTAAGCTTGCCGGTGGGAATAAGTCTAATGGTGCTGAAACGACTCCGACGAATCCTCCAATTTGGTCGCTTGGTTCATTTGAGAGCATATTCTTAACGTCAATCCAGAAATCTACACTTTCTGCGAAATCTGATACAGCGCTCAGTGCTTTGATATCACCAAGTGCATCTGTCAGCATTCCTGCCAGATTACCCATAGTGTCTATAACCTCTTGATTCTTCTCGAGGTTTGTGAGGAGCGTTGAAGCGCTCATGTAATAGTTGTATGCTTCCATCTGTTCATTGTAGTCAGCATCGCTTATGAATTCATAGTAGTTTTCTGCAATGTTACTTGTTGCGTCATTGTCATATCCAAGATACTCAAGGTATTCTCCGAGTGCATTAAGTCTTACGTCCTCACTTGCACCGGACAGTTCTCTGAGTCCCAGATATTTTGTGTAGGTTATGCTATCAATCTTCTCTGTACAATTGATACAGTCTGCAACAAGTCTCTTGTTTTCAGTGTCGCCTGTATAAGTGTAACAATGTCCGAGTTTGTCAACCTTTTCGACAGGAGCTAAAGGAGTGCCGCAGGTTCTGCAGATTACCCGTGTATACGTGCCCTCCTCTGTGCAAGTAGGAGCCTCTATGTAGCCGCCTGTACCTGAAACAGAATGGTTTGTGTACCACTTAGCATAAAGAGTAACATGTGTTCCCGGGAAAATAGTATCCTTTGTGACAGGAGTCTTGTAGGTTCTGTCAGTATACCAGCCTGCAAAGGTGTAGCAAGGCTCTGAGTGTGTAGCTTCAGGAAGCACTCCAAAGGTTATCTGGTCGAAAGGAATTGCGATAGGCTTGATGTATTTGCCGCCATGTACGTTGAAGAGAATCGTGCAGGTTCTTGCTTCCCATACAGCATAAAGAGTCATGTCCTGTCTTGCAGTGAATGAGCCTGATGGTTTGTATGTAGCAGAGTCTGCATACTTTGAAGTACTCCAGCCAAGGAAGGTGTAGTCTTTTCTTGTCGGAGTTGTTGTTGGAATCTTAACTAAGCTTCCGTGCAAAACTCCTGAAATATCAGAAGGGACACCTTCTCCGCCGTTTGCATCAAACGTGATAGTGTAAGAGTTCTTTGTCCACTGAGCATAGAGTGTTACAGAACTGCTCTTTGGAACAAGTGAAGTAGAAGTAATCTTTGTTCCGCCTGATGTAGCAGTATACCAGCCCTTGAAAGTGTAACCTGTCTTTGTTACAGTAGGCAATGTTCCGTACGGCATACCCTGATTCTTTGTAACTGTCCAAGGACGGGTACCATTGTTAGGCGAAAGAGTAATTGTAGCGGATTTCTTTATGAGAATAGGCTTGTAATTTGTCTTCAGCGAGTAGTCGCAGCCTCTTCTCTTGCAAGTCTTGAGAGTGTAGCCTTCGTCTGAATATGTCGGAGCAACAACCGTTTCCTGAATGTCGTGTCCGCCGAAGGAAGCAATTGTACCATCGGTTATTGATGTACAGTTTTCGCACTTGTAAATGCCGATACCTGACTGAGTGCAGGTTGCAGGTCTCTTTGTGCCAACCTTTACTGTGTAGCTGTGACCGAGAGCATCAACTACGTTTTCTCTTAAAGAGTAACCGCAGCCTCTTCTCTTACAGGTTGTGAGTGTACAGCCCTTAGTAGTGCAGGTAGCTTCAACCTCCCTTGTTTCCTCGTCATGGCCAAGTGCAGGTCCGTTGCCTTCGGTAACAGAAGTACATCTCTCGCACTTTAAGATGTAGAGTCCCATTTCCTCGCAGGTAGGAGCTCTCTTTGTGCCAACCTTTACTGTGTAGCTGTGACCGAGAGCATCAACTACGTTTTCTCTTAAAGAGTAACCGCAGCCTCTTCTCTTGCAGGTTGTGAGAGTGTAGCCCTTTGTTGCGCAGGAAGGCTCAACAGTCTTTGTAACTGTGTCGTGATTTAAAGCATCAACATAGTCTGTGGTGTTAGAATATGTACAGCCTTCTCTGTCACAGTAGTATACGGTGTAGCCTCTTGTTGTACAAGTAGGCTTTACAACCTTCTTTACGAGGTTGTGTCCGAGAGGGTCTGTAAAGGCATACTTTTCTAAATCACCGGCACAGCACTCTCTCTGACAGCCTGAAATAGTAAATCCGGGCTGTGTGCAGGTTGGTTCAACTACCTTGTGTATATAATCGTGTCCAAGGTAAGGTGTCTGGTCTGTTTCACATTTGTAGGTGCATCCTTCTCTGACGCAGTAGTGCAGTGTGTATCCCGGCTGAATGCATGTAGGCTCTTTGTAAGGAAGCGAAAGCAAATCGTGTCCGAGTGCGTCCTTTGTCTTTACTTTGTCGAAGTAGTGACAACCCTTTCTTTCACATACGGTAATAAGGTAGCCGTCTTCCTCGCAGGTAGGTTCGGTTACATTGAAAACAGGAAGGTGACCGAGCTCAATTGTGTTAGCTTCGGTTGTGGAAGAACAAGTTGAGCACTTGAAGATTCCAAGACCCTTTTCAGTACATGTAGCCTCTCTCTTTGTGCCGACAAGTACAGAGTAGTCGTGGCCCGATACAGGAGTGAAATTCTTGTTTTCTGACTTATAGGTACAACCGTTTCTTGTACAGTAGTCGTATGAGTAGCCCTGTGTAAGACAGGTCGGAGCAACAGTCTTTGTACTGATTGAGTGACCGAGTGCATCCTTGTAGTCGTAAACATTCGAGTAACCACAACCGTCTCTGGTACAGGTTATAACGGAATAACCTCTTGCTGTACATGTAGGAGAAACTATCTTAAGGTTTGTTAAATGTCCGAGCTTTTCGATATTGCCCTCTGTTGTAGAAGAACATCTTGTGCATGCGAAGATTCCAAGACCTGCTTCTGTACAGGTAGCCTCTCTCTTTGTGCCGACAAGCTTGGAGTAGTCGTGGCCTAAAGCAGCAGTATAGTTTTTGTTTCCTGACTTATAGGTACAACCGCTTCTTGTACAGTAATCGTAAGAGTAGCCCTGAGTTGTGCAGGACGGAGGAACTGTCTTGGTTGTTGTTGAGTGCCCCTTAGCGTTTGTGTAGTCTCCTGTATAGGAGTACGAGCACCCGCTTCTTTTACAGGTGTAAACAGTATAGCCTCTTGCCGTACAGGTAGGGGGAACTATCCTTTTCTCGTAGTCGTGACCGAGTTCGCCTGTGTTTACCTCGGTAGTAGAAGAACATCTTGAGCAAGCTCTGATTTCAAGACCCTTTTCTGTACAGGTAGCGTATCTCTTTACGCCTGCAACTATAGAGTAGTCGTGTCCCTTGACAGGTGTGTAGTTGGTCTTTGCCGTCTCGTAACCACAGCCGCGCTTGCACCTCTGATAGGTGTAGCCCTGAGTTGTGCAGGACGAAGGAACAGTTTTTGTTTCCATGTCGTGACCGAGTGCATTGGTGTTTGTTTCCGTAGTGGATGAACATCTTGAACAACCTCTGATTTCAAGACCCTTTTCTGTACAGGTAGCATATCTCTTTACACCGATAACCTTTGAGTAGTCGTGGCCTAAAACAGCAGTATAGTTTTTGTTTCCTGACTTATAGGTACAACCGCTTCTTGTGCAGTAGTCGTAAGAGTAGCCCTGAGTTGTGCAGGACGGAGGAACTGTCTTGGTTGCTGTTAAGTGCCCCTTAGCGTTTGTGTAGTCTCCTGTATAGGAGTGCGAGCATCCACTTCTTTTACAGGTGTAAACAGTATAGCCTCTTGCCGTACAGGTAGGGGAAACTACCTTTTTATCGTAATCGTGACCGAGTGCGTCAGTGTTTACCTCGGTTATTGACGAACAACCTGAACACTTTCGGATTTCGAGACCTTTTTCGGTGCAGGTAGCTGCTCGCTTGGTGCCAACCTTTACAGTATAGCTGTGAGTGTGTGTAGCGGCAATAACTGTCGGTACAACCTTGCTCCCAGAAGCCGATGCACTGCTGTGCATAACTTCTTCCCCGCAAGCCACACCATCACTTTCAAAGGAGCACTCAATTTCGCAAAGCTCGTCTGCGTGAGTGGTGCATTCGTCTGAAGCTTCATCATCGTGATGCTCGTGCTCGTGCTCATGCTCGTGCTCGTGCTCGTGCTCGTGTTCGTCACGCAAATCAACAACTGCCACGCTGTCTTGTGCAGCAATGTCAATACCGTCTGCATAGCCGACAAAAGAAGGGAGCAGGGTAGTTGCCATCATGATGATGCTTGTTGTGAATGCAATTAGCTTTTTCTTCATGATTTCATTCCTTTCGCTGATTTTCTGAGTTGTAGTAAGCCGTTTATGTAAACGTTTTCAACCCCGGGCATACTACCAAACAATATTATACTATCATAGTAGAATAGTATCGTCAACAAAAACGTTAAATTTTTAATTAAATGTGTACAACTTTTAGTCAATTGCACAGAAAACGTTATCGTAATTTAGACATTTTGATAATAACATTTTACATAATATGTCGAAGCAACAAATGGCTTATTCCCGAAAAGGGTTTTTTGCATAAAAAACCCCACAGAGCAGACACAGAGAAGACAGCCCCTTGTGCACCCTATGGGGTATAAGATTTTTGGTAAGCGATGTGTTATTGCTTACGCTTTATAATAGCTTGTGTCGTGCTGGTAAGAACCTGAACACCGTCACCGTTGTATGCGTCGATTACGAGAGTCACACAGCCGTTTTTTGCGTTCCTTTCAGCCTTGTCGGAAATTCTGGCAACACCGCACAGTGTATCACCTGCAAAGACAGGCCTGAGCCACTCGATTTTTGTAGACCTTCCCGCAATAAGCTCATCAGCAAAAATGTCCTTCTCGATGTACTTCTGCCATACAACGGCAAAGCTCAGAAGCCCCGGCGCCAAAAGTCTGCCAATCGGCGTAGTCCTTGCATACTGCTCATCTGTGTGGAGAGGTATGTTGTTGTAGCGTTTTGAGAATTCTATCATCTCGTCTTTGTCAATAACAGCAGGCTCAAGCTCTATAGTAAGTCCTACCTCAATATCTTCAAAATACATAGCAGTATCTCCTTGTATATCTATATAAGTATCCCGTCAAGATGGTCAAGCTCATGCTGGATTATCTGGGCTGTAAATCCGCTGAAGTTTTTTGTACGCATCTGGAAACGCTCGTTCTGATACTGCACTCTTATTTCCTTGAAGCGTGTTGTATCTCTCGGACCGCCCGGAAGTGAAAGGCAGCTCTCCTGCGTCTTGTATTGCCCCTTGCGTTTTATGATTTCGGGATTGAACATAACGCATAGCTTGTCTCCGTCGTAGAATGCGATTATGCGTTTTCTGACACCTATCATATTTGCCGCCATTCCGACACAGCTGTCACGGTGTGCCTCAAGCGTCTGTGCCAAATCCTGTGCAACAGACAGGTCCTCAGCAAATGCAGGCGAGGACTTTCCCGCCAGGAATATAGGGTCATGCATCAGCTCTTTTATCATAAATGCTCTCCGTTTCTTTTGATTATAATAATATTGTAGCACAAAAGGAAATGACCTTCAAGCACAATTTGGGCTTATCAGCCGTCAGAATGCTTTTTGCTTTAGTGTAAAATTACCTATGAGAAGTTTTTGAGAGATTGAAAACAGTAAAATCACACAAAATTTGAGGCTTTAGAGAAAAAAGTTGCTCAAGACTATTGAAAAAGAAAATAAGTTGTGATAAAATGTATCCTGTGATTTTTGAAAATCACAGCTTTCTAAATTGTAAGGAGTGTTGACACATGAGCCGTATGATAGGTACAGTATCCAGAGGCGTTAGAGCACCGATTATCAGACAGGGTGACGACATAGTTGAAATCGTAACCTCGTCAATTCTTGATGCTGCAAAGGATGGAAACTTTGAGATTGCAGACAGAGATATCGTTGCGATGACTGAAGCTATCGTTGCAAGAGCACAGGGCAACTATGCATCTGTTGACGATATTGCTCAGGACGTTAAGACAAAGTTTGGCGGAGAAACAGTGGGAGTTATTTTCCCTATCCTCAGCCGTAACCGATTTGCAATTTGTCTTCGTGGTATTGCGAAGGGTGCAAAGAAGATTGTTCTTATGCTTTCCTATCCTTCAGATGAAGTGGGCAATCACCTTGTGTCCCTCGACCAGCTCGATGAAAAGGGAATCAACCCATACACCGACGTGCTTTCACTTGAAAAGTACCGTGAGCTTTTCGGCTACGAGAAGCATACCTTCACAGGTGTTGACTACGTAGATTACTACAAGACACTTATCGAGGATTGCGGTGCAGAATGCGAAATCGTGTTTGCAAACAATCCTAAGGCAATCTTAGATTATACAAAGAATGTCCTCAACTGCGACATTCACACAAGAGCAAGAACAAAGAGAATCTTAAAGGCTGCAGGTGCTGAAAAGGTATTCGGCCTTGACGAGATTATGAATGCTTCCGTAAACGGCAGCGGCTACAACGAGAACTACGGTCTCCTCGGTTCAAACAAGGCAACTGAAGATACTGTAAAGCTCTTCCCAAGAGACTGTCAGCCGGTAGTTGATGCTATCGCTGAAAAGCTCAAGGCTGCAACAGGAAAGAACGTAGAAGTTATGGTATACGGCGACGGCGCATTCAAGGACCCTGTCGGAAAGATTTGGGAGCTTGCTGACCCTGTTGTTTCACCTGCTTATACAAAGGGACTTGAGGGTACACCAAACGAGCTCAAGCTCAAGTATCTTGCAGATAACGACTTCTCTGACCTTTCCGGTGATGCTCTTAAGGAAGCAATCAAGGAAAAGATTACCGAGAAGGACGGCAACCTCGTAGGTCAGATGGTTTCTGAGGGTACAACTCCTAGAAGACTTACAGACCTCATCGGCTCACTCTGTGACCTTACTTCAGGCTCAGGCGACAAGGGTACACCAATCGTATTCATCCAGGGCTACTTCGATAACTACACAACTGAATAATCAGAGCATAAAATTAACGCTCCTCACTGTTAAAGTGGGGAGCGTTTTTGTGTGTTGAAAGTATCACCATGGCTTTTTCTTGACAGTATTGTCATTACTATCGTAATAATAATCGTCATCGTAGTCGTATGATGACCAAACAGTATCGGTTTCATCTTGCCCACCGAAAAGTGCAGATACGATACCCAAAACAATTATGATAATTATCCATTTAAGACAACCATCGTTGTTTTTGTTCCCATTATTGTTTTCTGCCATAGTATCACCTCACAATATTAGTAGCCTTCAAGTAAGTCGCCTACATAATCATCCCACTCTGCCTCAAAATCATCGTCGTCAACATCGTGGTCTCTGTCGTTGTCTCCGACGTAACCATCATGTGTGTTTCCATAACTGCTGTCTCCGTCTTGTCCGCCGATTAGTGCACTTATGAGACCTATTATGACGATAATGATTATCCACGTCATACAACCATTGTTGTTCTGGTTTCCATTGTTGTTGCCGTTTTCGTTATTGTTGCCGTTTTCGTTATTGTTTCCGTTTGCATTATTGTTTTCTGCCATAATATCACTCCTTGTATTATCTATAAACAGAGCATATACTCTGTATGTAGACAATTATACTCTATATATCGACAATTGTCAAGATATAAAGTATGTTTTATCATTAAAGCAAGAGGTGAGGGAGATGATTTCGTACAAGCCGTTTTACGATACAATAAAGCAAAAAGGCGTTTCTACCTACAAGCTTATAAACACCTACGGTGTAAGCCGAAGCCTTCTCGACAGGCTTAAGCATAATAAGCCTATAAGCACCGTCACCCTCAATGACCTGTGTACTATATTAGAGTGCAGGGTGGAGGACGTGCTCCTCTTTGTGCCCGATGAAAACTGATATTTGACTTATAAGTCCTGCCGATTACGGCGGGGCTTTTTGTTTTTGCAAGGAAAAACGCAAATGTTAACTCGTTTTGTTATCAATTCACAAAATGTTTTATTTTATTGCTCGTATTTGCTGTTGACAAGCAACCACTATATATGGTATACTCAATTCACAGCCCACACATTTTCTTGTGTTTTATTTTTAACAAGCAAATGCAAAGGCTGTAAGGGCAAGAGGGAGTTATATAATGAAAAAGGGTAAGTGGTGAAAGCCACTTACCCAAAGAGAGACGGTGAAACGGTGAAAATAGGCGGATTTCAGAAGCTGACGCTTCTCGATTATCCCGGAAAGGTTGCCTGCCTGGTGTTTACAAAGGGTTGTAATCTGCGTTGCCCCTTCTGTCATAATGCCTCGCTTGTAACTCATACGCAGGATGCGGGAGATGTCACACAGGAGGAAATTCTCAGCTACCTTCAGAAACGAAAGGGACTGCTCGACGGTGTCTGTATAACAGGCGGTGAACCGCTTATGCAAAAGGGCATCGAGGAGTTTATCGCAAAGGTTAAGGAGCTGGGATACAGCGTAAAGCTTGATACAAACGGAACGTTCCCCGATAAGCTTAGGGAACTGCTCGACAAAAAGCTTGTCGATTACGTCGCAATGGATATTAAGAACTGTAAGGAAAAATATCCTGCCACAACGGGAATTCAAGGCTTCGGGCTTGAAAGCGTAGAGAAAAGCCTTGCGGTACTCAAGGAGTCGGGCGTCGAGTATGAGCTGAGAACAACAGTCACGGACGAGCTCCATACACCTGAGGATATCGGAAAAATCGCACTCTGGATAAAGGATACCCAAAAGTATTTTATCCAGAATTTCAAGGACTCAGGAGATATAATTTTAGGCGGACTGAATCCCGTCAGCGACGAAAAACTGGAGGAAATGCTTGAAAAATCAGCATTACAGGGCGTTTTAGCTCAATCAAGATAATTTCACTCAGACCACAATATATAGTGAATTTACTATTGACAAATCACTATATATATTATATAATTAGTTCATTACCACAAAATTTAAGGAACGGGGAGGAAAATTTATGTATAACGTAGTAAAAAGAGACGGTAAGATAGTTTCGTTCGACCTTACCAAAATCAGTTCAGCAATCACCCAGGCATTCGAGGCTTGTAAGAAGCAGTATAATGCCGATATCATTGACTTCCTTGCACTCAAGGTTACAGCAGAATTTGAGCCGAAAATCAGCGACCAGGCTATCTCGGTTGAAAATATCCAGGACAGCGTAGAATCTGTTCTCATCAAGGCAGGCTATGACGATGTTGCAAAGGCATACATCATCTACCGCCGTCAGAGAGAAAAGATTCGTAACCTTACAGCTACAATGGTAGACTATAAGGCTATTATCGACAACTACCTCAATGTCAACGACTGGAGAGTTAAGGAGAACTCTACCGTTACATATTCAGTAGGCGGACTTATCCTCAGCAACTCAGGCGCAGTAACTGCAAACTACTGGCTCTCTGAAATCTATGATGACGAAATCGGCAATGCCCACAGAAATGCTGATATCCATATCCACGACCTCTCCATGCTTACAGGCTACTGTGCAGGCTGGTCACTCAAGCAGCTTATCCAGGAAGGTCTCGGCGGTGTTCCGGGCAAGATTACTTCAGCTCCTGCAAAGCACCTCGCAAGCCTC
>JAFQLH010000026.1 GCA_017396665.1 Oscillospiraceae bacterium
AGTTCGGGATTGATGCGAAGGAATTCTCCTCGCTTATGGTTCCGCTTATGCAGAAGGGTGCGAGATTCATCGGCGGCTGCTGCGGAACTTCGCCTGAATTCATAAGAGAGCTAAAAGCTCTCACAGACGAGGTTACACAGGAGAGGATTGAATACAGACCTGTATCTGCTGTTTGCAGCGGAAGCAAGCTTGTAGAGATAACAGAGCCGAGGGTAATCGGTGAGCGAATCAACCCGACGGGCAAGAAGCTTTTCAAGGAAGCTTTACGAAACGGTGACATAAACTACATACTCAAGCAGGCTGTTGAACAGGTTTCTGCAGGTGCTGACATACTTGACATAAACGTAGGACTTCCTGACATTGACGAGAAGGAAATGATGATAAGGATTGTCAAGGCGGTTCAGTCGGTTACTGATGTTCCGCTTCAGCTTGACAGCACAGACCCTGAGGTTTTAGAGGCGGGTCTGAGAGTTTACAACGGCAAAGCCATCATCAACTCCGTAAACGCAGAGGAAAAGAGTCTTTCTGCTATTCTTCCGCTTGTGAAGAAGTACGGGGCTTGTGTTGTCGGACTTACGCTTGACGAAAACGGTATTCCGAAGAAGGCTCGTGAACGCTTTGCACTTGCTAAGAAGATTCTTGACAGGGCAGTTTCAATGGGAATTGCAAGAGAGAACATATTTATCGACTGTCTGACTCTTACAGCTTCTGTTGAGCAGGAGGCTGTACAGGAAACCTTGTCGGCTGTAAAGATGGTAACGCAGGAGCTTTCACTCAAGACTGTGCTTGGAGTATCTAACATATCCTTCGGTCTTCCGAACCGTGAGCTTATAAACCACACATTTCTGACGATGGCATTACAAAACGGACTTACACTTCCTATCATAAACCCGAACATTGCGTCAATGATGGGCGTTGTGAGGGCGTACAAGGTTCTTTCGGGAATTGACGTAAGCTCCTCCGCTTTTGTTGAGGCATACAACGGAGTTACTACTCAGGCGGCTGTACAAGGCTCTGCTGTAACGCTTGAGCACGCTATTGAAAAGGGGCTCAAGGCTGACGCTAAGGCTATCACAGGCGAGCTTCTTAACACACTTGATGCACAGGAGCTTATAAACGGCAGGCTTATACCTGCTCTTGACAAGATAGGTACAGACTTTGAAACGGGCAAGATATTCCTGCCACAGCTTATATTATCGGCTGACACTGCAGGCGTTTGCTTTGATGTTATAAAGCAGAAGCTTCAGAGTGAGAGGCAGGCTTCACAGTCAAAGGGAAGTATCATAATTGCGACGGTAAGGGGCGACATACACGACATCGGCAAGAACATTGTACGGACGGTTCTTGAAAACTACGGCTTTGATGTAATTGACCTTGGAAAGGATGTTCCTGAAGAGGTTATTGTAAAGACTGCAATTGAGCGTGACATAAGACTTGTCGGATTATCCGCACTTATGACGACTACCTTAGGGGCTATGGAGAACACCATTCGTCTTCTCAAGGAGCAAAAGCCTGATTGTGCGGTAATGGTAGGCGGTGCGGTTCTTACTGCTGACTATGCAGAAAAAATCGGTGCTGACTACTACGCAAAGGATGCAAAGGCCAGTGCTGACATAGCTAAGGAATTCTTCGGCACAGAAAAATAGCAAAGAACAAATAAAAAACACCTCGGAGCAAAAAAGCTTAACGCTTTGCTTCGGGGTGTATTTATTATACTCAATCAGTTATACCATTCGGGTGATTTTGTACTTCTTTCGAGGAAGAGTCCCGGGTCTGCAAACTCAGAGCCGTATCTCACTTCAAAATGGAGATGTACGCCTGTTGACTGACCTGTTGTACCTATTCCGCCTATTCTGTCACCTGCGAGCACCTTATCGCCTATCTGCACATCTCTTGATGACATATGGGCATAGGCTGTATGGTAGCCGTTTCCGTGGTCGATTACGACAAACTCGCCGTAGCCGTTCTTGTTTGTTTCAGAGCGGATAACTGTACCTGCATAGACAGCGTATATATCAGTTCCCTCGTCTACTCCGCAGATATCTATTCCCTTATGGAATGAATCGTCAAAGGTACGGTAGCCGTACTCTGAGCTTACCCATCCACCGCCTGCGCCGACAGGCCACATAAGGTTATTGAAGGTTGCTGTACCTATCTGGATTACTTCATTTACAGGTGGGGCGGTTGTTGCCTTTGTGATGACAAGCTCCTTCACGACCTCGCCGTCAAGCTCGCTGATGAGAGTTGCGGTGACGCTTGTGCCTTCCTTTCCCTCCTGGGAAACAAAGCTTTCGCCCTTAGGCAGAAGCGGATTTTCAACCGTTACAGTTTCAAAGCCTATTGCTTCCTCTTCAAACTCTATATACTGCGCTTCGAGGCTTACGAGTGCGTTTTCGCCTTCAAACAAAAGGCTCTCAACTTCTTCATATGTATCTAGCTCTGTCACCTCATAGCTTCCATTTTCAAACGTAACGTCGCTTGTGAGGTAGGCTGTTGCATAGAATGAATTTATATTTGAATTTATTTCGCCATTTATGTAGCACTGTAGCATTGACGCATCATCGGCAGAGAGTGTTGCGAGATATTCTCCGTTGACATACACACGGCTTGCCTCTGTACGTTCCTTAGGCTCTGTTCTTATCTGCGATATAATCGACTGCGGGAGCTCCTGATAGACAGGCGTTTCCTCTTGTTCTCCGACAGCCACACCTTCGCCTGATGCTGTTGACGGCTTTAATGATTCAACTGCGAAGCCGACACACATCATTGCGACAGAGCAGGACACTACTACACTTGAACGGCTTATATGTGCTATATTCTTAAAAAGCTTACCGGTCATTGTTACCTCCGAAATTGCCTTGTAATAGTTACAAAACGGTTACAGGGATAGTATACCACACATTTGCTCAAAGGTCAATAGTAATAGTTTGCCTAGTTACTGAGAATATTAACCTATCAGACCGCATAGCTTTCTGCAATCATTTCAAAGGACAGCTCTCCGCCGAAGATATCGAGTGCAGAGCCTACCGTAAAATCTACCTTTCCATTGCCGAGTGCATTAAGCTTTTCTATATCCTGAAGCGAGCGTATACCGCCTGCATAGGTTACAGGGAGCGGACTTTCAGAGAGTAGCTTTGCGAGGGCTTCGTCTATTCCGCTGCACTTTCCTTCGACATCGACAGCGTGCACCAGAAGCTCGTCGCAATACTGTTCAAAGAGCGACATAGTTTCCTTAGTGAGCTTTGTTTCTGTGAGCTTTGTCCATCTGTCAGTAACTATGACATACTCACCGTTTACGCACTTACAGGACAAATCGAGGACAATATGCTCCTTTCCGACTGCGTCACAGAGGGCTTTGAGGTTATCCCAGTTGACCTTTCCGTCCTTGAAGACATATGAGGTCACGACTACATGAGATGCGCCGTTTGTGACAAACCACGGGGCATTCTCGCAGTTTATGCCTCCGCCTATCTGGAGAGCTCCCGGATACTCCGTAAGTGCCTTGAGGGCTTCCTGCATATCGGCTTTATAATAGTCGCTGTCCGAGGCATTGAGGAGTATGATATGCCCTCCTGTGAGACTGTATTTCTTATAGAGCTTTGCATAATAATCTGCGCCGACCTGTGACACGAAGTTTTCCTCTGCGTTGTCACCCCGGAGGCTTGAGCCTACAATCTGCTTTACTTTTCCGTTATGTATATCTATACAAGGTCTGAATCTCATAGCATTTTCCCCTTAAAACTATTCTTTAGATATAGTAACACATCTTTATAAAAAAATCAACGGTCAGCACAACAAGCTGTTGCACTGACCGATTTTATTAAAGCTTTGCTCTTTCCTTGGCACGAAGTGTATTTGAAAGAGTTCTCTTTCTGATACGCATTGACTTTGGAGTTACCTCTAAGAGCTCGTCGTCTGCTAAGAATTCGAGGCAGTCCTCGAGGCTTAAGATTCTTGGCGGGATAAGTCTTAAAGCGTCGTCACTACCGCTTGCACGGGTATTGGTGAGGTGCTTTTTCTTACATACGTTTACAACGAGGTCATCCTGCTTCGGAGAAGCTCCGACAACCATTCCTTCGTATACAGGGACACCTGCGCCGATGAACAGCTCGCCTCTTTCCTGGGCATTGTAGAGGCCGTAGGTGATAGCGTCGCCTGTTTCAAATGCAACGAGAGAGCCTGTTTTTCTTCTTGAGATTTCGCCCTTGTATGGTTCATATTTTGCAAATACAGAGCTCATAATTCCTTCGCCCTTTGTATCTGTAAGGAACTCACTTCTGTATCCGAAGAGGCCTCTTGACGGAATGAGGAACTCAAGTCTCATTCTGCTTCCGACAGGAGTCATCTGAGTCATTTCAGCCTTTCTTGTGCCGAGCTTTTCCATAACAGAGCCTACGCAATGCTCAGGAACGTCGATAACAAGTCTTTCGATTGGCTCACAGAGAACGCCGTCGATTTCCTTATAGAGAACTCTTGGAGTTGAAACGCCGAGCTCATAGCCTTCACGACGCATATTCTCGATAAGGATGGAAAGGTGCATTTCGCCTCTGCCTGAAACTCTGAAGCTATCTGTTGTATCTGTTTCATTTACTCTGAGTGAAACGTCCTTCAAAAGCTCCTTGAAGAGTCTTTCACGGAGCTGACGTGATGTAACGAACTTTCCTTCTCTTCCTGCAAACGGTGAGTCGTTTACGCTGAAGGTCATTTCGACAGTCGGCTCACTAATCTTGACAAACGGGAGTGCTTCGAACTGTCCGAAGTCGCAGATAGTATCGCCTATTGTTATTCCTTCGATACCGCTTATACAGACGATATCGCCTGCCTTTGCTGATTCAACGGGTACACGGTTAAGCCCCTGAATCTGATAGATGGTAACAATCTTACCTCTGTACTGCTTTTTGGTTTCGTGGAAGTCACCGATTGAGACCTCCTGGTTTACCCTGATTGTACCTCTTTCAACTCTGCCGATTGCGATTCTTCCGACATATTCATTATAGTCGATTGAAGAAACAAGCATCTGCATTGAGCCTTCGTCGTCTACCTCAGGAGCAGGGATATAGGAGAGAATTTCGTCAAACAGCTCAGAGAGGTCTTCACCGAGTTTTGCAGGGTTATGGGAAGCTGTTCCGTCTCTGCCTGAGCAATAGAGGATAGGGCTGTCGAGCTGTTCGTCTGTTGCGTCGAGGTCCATAAGAAGCTCTAAAACCTCATCGCCTACCTCATTAAGACGTGAGTCAGGCTTATCAATCTTATTGATAACGATGATAACTCTATGTCCGAGCTCGAGTGCCTTCTGGAGCACGAATCTTGTCTGTGGCATAGGGCCTTCTGCTGCGTCTACGAGCAGGATAACGCCGTTTACCATCTTGAGAATTCTCTCAACCTCACCGCCGAAGTCAGCGTGTCCCGGTGTGTCGATAACGTTAATCTTAACGTCCTTATAAACGATAGAAGTATTCTTAGCGAGGATGGTGATTCCTCTTTCCTTTTCGATATCGCCGGAGTCCATAACTCTTTCATCTACTGCCTGGTTATCTCTGA
>JAFQLH010000027.1 GCA_017396665.1 Oscillospiraceae bacterium
GGCGAAAGCACAGGTTCTGTGGGCGTTGTTACCATCAACCTTCCCAGAATTGCCTACCTTGCAAAGACAAAGGAAGAATTCTTCACACGTCTTGACAGAATGATGGATATTGCGGCACGTTCGCTCAAGATCAAGCGTACCATCATCACAAAGCTTCTCGATGAAGGACTTTATCCTTACACAAAGAGATACCTCGGCACCTTCAATAACCACTTCTCAACAATCGGTCTTGTTGGTATGAATGAGGTAGGCCTCAATGCTAAGTGGCTCAGAGCTGACCTCACAAACGAAAAGACCCAGCAGTTCACAAAGGATGTTCTCAACCATATGCGTGAGAGACTCTCCGACTACCAGGTTGAATACGGCGACCTCTACAACCTCGAAGCAACACCTGCAGAGTCAACATCATTCCGTCTTGCTAAGCACGACCTCAAGCACTTCCCTGATATCATCACAGCAGGAAGAGAAGAGGGCAAGACACCTTACTACACAAACAGCTCACATCTTCCTGTTGGCTACACAGAGGATATCTTCACAGCACTCGATATCCAGGACGAGCTCCAGACTCTCTACACATCGGGTACTGTATTCCACGCATTCCTCGGCGAAAAGCTTCCTGACTGGAAGTCTGCAGCTAACCTCGTAAAGAAGATTGCTGAAAACTATAAGCTTCCATACTACACACTTTCACCAACATACTCCGTTTGTAAGTCACACGGCTACCTCACAGGTGAGCAGTTCACTTGTCCTGAGTGTGGCGAAAAGACTGAGGTTTACAGCCGAATCACAGGCTACTACCGTCCTGTTCAGAACTGGAACGACGGTAAGACTCAGGAGTATAAGGACAGAAAGGTTTATAACATCGAAACCTCAAAGCTTACTCACGAAGGTCCGAAGCAGGAATCCTGCGACTGCTGTGAAAACAGCGAGGCTAAGGCACAGGACGGCGTATGGCTGTTCACGACTGCAACCTGCCCTAACTGCAAGATTGCTTGCTCAATTCTCGATAAGGCAGGAGTTCAGTACGAAAAGCTCCTCGCAAATGAGCACGCAGATATGGTAACAGCCTTCGGCATAAAGCAGGCTCCTACACTCGTTGTTGTAAAGAACGGCGAAACTACAAAATATGCCGGCGTTTCTGATATCAAGAAGATGCTTGGCGTCTGATTGGAAGAAGCACTATGTATGACGTAATAATTATCGGTGGCGGCCCTGCGGGGCTGACCGCCGCTATATACGCACGCAGAGCTAATAAAAGCGTGCTCGTAATTGAAAAAGGCGGCTTCGGCGGACAGATAACCTATTCCCCGAAGGTCGAAAATATTCCCGGCTTTGCTGAGGTAACAGGAAACGAGTTTGCAGAAAAGCTTGTCGAACAGGCACTCGGCCTTGAAGCAGAAGTAGATTGTGCCGACGTTTTAAGAATTGAAAACGGCGAGTATAAAAAGGTCGTTACCGATAGCGGAGAGTATGAGGGAAAGTCTGTTATCATCGCAACAGGTGCAAAGCACAGACTGCTCGGTCTACCGAAGGAGCAGGAGCTTATCGGAGAGGGAATCTCCTTCTGTGCAGTGTGTGACGGAGCTTTCTATGAAGGCAAAACCGTCGCAGTAATCGGCGGAGGAAATTCCGCACTTCAGGAAGCTATACTTCTCTCTGACCTTGCAAAAAAGGTCTATGTTATACAAAACCTCGGCTTCTTTACAGGCGAGCAGAAGCTTGTTGAAAAGCTTACCTCAAAGGAGAATGTCGAAGTAGTCCTCGGTACTGTCGTAACAGGACTTATAGGCGACAAGGAGCTCACAGGTATAGAGCTTCAGAACGCTGAAACAGGCGGGAAGTCTGAGCTTATGCTCGACGGTATGTTTGTCGCTATCGGACTCGTTCCGCAGAATGAAGCGTTCAAGGACGTTGTCAAGCTTGACGAAAGAGGCTATATCATAGCAGGTGAGGATACAAAAACCTCAGCAGAGGGTATATATGCCGCAGGGGATTGCAGAACAAAGAGCATCAGACAGGTTGTAACAGCCGCTTCTGACGGTGCAATCGCCGCACTCGCAGCCTGCGAAAGAGCAGACAGTATATAATACATATAAAAAGCCCATCGGAATTAACCGATGGGCTTTGCTGTGCTTTAAGAAATTATCTCTTTACAAAGTATTCCTCGTACCATACAAGGAAGGTGTAGATTGTCCAGACCTTTCTCCAGTTGTCAGAGTTGCCTCCGATGTATTCGTCCCAGATAGCCTTGATTTCATCTACATTGAAAAATTCTGCCGCAATGTCGCTGTCAAACTTTGCCCTTACATCAGCGTTGTAACGCTCATCTGCAAGCCAGATTCTGATAGGAACGATAAAGCCGAGCTTCTTGCGGAATGCGATTTCTTCAGGGAGAACCTTTGCCGCAGCAGTTCTGAAGGCAACCTTGTTCTGCTCCTCTGTAACCTTGTGCCTTGAAGGAATTCTCGACGCAATGTCAAATACACGCATATCGGTAAGAGGCATTCTTACCTCAAGTCCTGCCGCCTCACTCATCTTGTCAACGTTGAGATAAATGTCACCCTCAAGCCAAATCTGAATGTCTACGTCACTCATCTTGGTGAGCGGGTCAAGTCCCTCTGTTTCCTCGTAAATCTTCTTTGCAAGATTGATAGGGAGAACGTCTTCGTTGTAGGTTTTTAAGATGCGCTTCTTTTCGTCTTCCTTCATAATGTTGGTGTTGCCGACATAGAAGGTCTTGAGATTTTCGCCGTATCTCTCAGCGTTGCGGTACATATTGTAGCCGCCGAAGAATTCGTCAGAGCCTTCGCCCGAATAACAAAGCTTTGTGTACTTCGCTGTCTCTCTGCAGCCAAGTGCGAAAGCAATCGCAGAAGCGTCACCGAGCGGCTGCTCCATATTGTACATAACGTAAGGTACAATATCAAAGTAATCCTGCGGTGTTACAACACAGCGGATATTTTCTCTCTCAAGAAGGTCTGCAGTAGCCTTTGCAAGCTTCGACTCGTCAAAACGCTCGTCATCATAACCGCATGAGCTTGTTACCTTAGCGTCAGTCATAGCAAGTACATATGATGAGTCAACACCGCCCGAAAGGAAGGAGTATGCAACCTCGTCATCATCCTTAACCTCTGTCACTATCTCTGAAACAGTAGAGTGGATTTCGTCAGCCCACTGCTCAAGCGACTTGTCGTTGTCAGCGTTGAAGGTAGGTGTCCAGTATCTTGTGATTTCAAGCTTGCCGTCTTTAAAGAAAAGGTAGTGACCCGGCATAAGCTTCATTACACCCTTGAAGAAGGTTTCCTCACCGCCTACGTAGGTAAGGCTCATATAAATCTGAAGAAGGTCACGGTTAAGCTCCTTTTTGAAGCCGTCCTTTGAAATGATATCTCTAATCATTGTGCCGTACAGAAGCTCTGAGTTTTCTGTGAGATAGTAGTAAAACGGCTTTGTTCCGAACTGGTCACGAATGCAGAAAAGCTCGTCTTTATCTGTATCGTAAATTGCGAATGCAAACATTCCGTATATGTGGTTTGCAATATCCTTGCCCCACTTTTTATAGCCTTCTGTAAGAATAGCTTTTTCTCTCTCTTCTCTTGTAAGACCGCTTTCAATAGAAAGCTCCTCACAAAGCTGTCTGTGGTTTCTGATGTGTCCACGGTACTCCTTTAATTCAAGCATAACTACACCTCTTAAAGTAAAAAATTACCTTGTAATTATACCACAAATCCTTCTTTTAGTCAATATCAAATAATGCATAATAGGCGAAAATAAACACTAAATATCGTTTCTGTCGCACATAGGAAGGTCGTTTTCAAGGTTATCTCTTGCAAGGTCTGTGTCAATGGCAGGGTAAACGTCAGGGACATTATCATTGTCCTTTATCTGCGACAGCTTTTTTGAAACAACAGCCCGTATAAGCTTTCGTTTGTGCATAATAATCACCTCCGATAGCTTATTGTGTATCGTTTGCACAAATCGTATCCGTAACGGAAAAAGAATTAAAAAAATCGTTTACAAATCAAATCAAATATGCTACAATTAATTTGAATAATTATGTATTGAAAGGGGATTTGAATATGAAATTCAAAGCTTCAAGATTGACAGCGCTTTTGTGCTGTGCAGCTGTTGCAGCTTCAGGTATTGCAAACGGCTTTAGCGGTCTCACCGATACCGCAGTCATAGCAAATGCCGCAGTAACTACGCAGTGTACAACATATTCGGGCAGGAATACAAATGCCCAGAATTACAGCACATGGGCATACCCGATAGAATCCTACCTTACTACAACAAGTAACGGACAGCTTATGAGATTCCAGGAGGACGCAGTTTCGGGTAAGTATCTCATAGAGTATTATAATACCTACTACAACATCAAGAGCACAAAGCTTGTTGATGCAGAGCTCAGCATCTTCGGTGGCTTCTACGAAAGTGCAGACAACTACTATGTTGTGTCCGGTCAGTACAACAATAATGAAAGTGCAGAGGTAGAGTGCTTCCGTATCACAAAGTACGATAAGAGCTGGAACAGAATATCCTCTGTCGGCGTGTATGACTGCAATACAACTGTTCCTTTTGACGCAGGTTCAGTAAGATTTGCAGAGTATGGCAAGTACCTTGTCGTGAGAACTGCCCACGAAATGTATGAATCAAGCGACGGACTCAATCACCAGTCTAACTTTACAATTGTTGTTGATACAGAGAATATGACTGCAACAAGCAAAACTGTTGCTTATGCATCACACTCCTTCAACCAGTTTGTACAGGTTGACGGTTCAAATATCGCTTTTGTAGACCACGGTGATGCGTATCCTCGTTCTATCGTGATTGAAATGGGTACAATTAATTCAAATGGAAGCATTTCAACAAACAAAGAAATTGATATTCTCAACTTCCCGGGTGAAACAGGTCAGAATGCAACAGGTGCTTCTATCGGTGGCTTTGAGTATTCCGATACAAGCTACATCGTTGCATACAACTCTGTTATCCAGGACGAGAAGAATACCTCACGCTTTACAAGAAACATCTACATCAGCGTTATTGATAAGACAACCGATGAGATTTCTATAAAGCAGATTACCAACACCGCAGACGGCGGTCCTACATCAAATACACCACACCTTGTAAAGCTCTCGGATAATTCGTTTATGCTCCTATGGAGCGATATCTACGGCGTGTCCTATGTAACACTCGACGGTAAGGGAAATCTCACAAGTGAGATTTGCAGTATCGAGGGTGCTTATCTCTCTGACTGTGCTCCGCTCGTAAATGACGGAAAGGTTATCTGGTATACTTGGAACAACGGTACAGTAACATTCTATGATATCGCAACAAGTGGCCTTGAAGCAAATGAAACTGTTATAGAGAACGGCCACGAGCTTGTGTACACATATCCTGAAGAAGGCGACAATGTCTGCACATCAGAGTGCAAGAACTGTGACTTTGCAGAAAGCTTCACAACACCAACTGACTTCATAACCTTCTGGAACCAGACAGGTGCAGGCTCTTACTCATCCTGGGTGAGCAGCAAGCAGTGCGATGGCGCAAACCTCTATTTCTACATTCCTTCAAGCTATGTAGAGCCTTCAGATGCACAGAGAAAGTTTTTCGATATTGAATCCTCTGACAGTGATATCGCAAAGGTAAATACACCAAGCACAACCTCTACAGGCAGCATAACCTTCGTAGGAAAGGGCACAGTAACAATCACCATTACCCCGACCTATAACCCTAACGTAAAGAAGACCTACACCTTTGAGGTAGGTGACCATGTAGACGCAAAGGGCGACGGACTTTGCGACAACTGTCCGAAGATAATGGACGGCATCGGCGCACAGCTTGCAGGCTATACAGTAAGCCTTGACGGTAATGTCGGCGTAAACTTCCATATGCTCCTTGACAGCAGTGTGCTTGCTGACGAACAGGCTTATATGCAGTTTACAGTCGGTGACAACGAGCCTGTAAAGGTTATGGTTTCCGACGCAAAAACAAGCACAGTAACAGGTAAGCAGTACTATGTATTCCCGGTTGACGTTCCTGCAAAGGATATGACAACTGAAATCAAGGCTCAGATGATTACCTCAAACGGCAACGGCACAGTGTTTACCTACACAGTTGCTGAGTATTCAAAGCAGATTCTTTCCTCATCCTCATACAGTGATTCAACAAAGGCTCTTGTCAAGGCACTTCTCAACTACGGAGCTGCTGCTCAGACATACTTTGGCTACAACACTGACAAGCTTGCAAACTCAATTCTGAATGAATCAGACAGGACAGTTGCAGACAGTGATACACTTACAAACGAAACAGCTTATGCAGTTTCTTCGTCAATTCCTGACGGCATCAGCTACTACGGAACAAGCCTTCTTCTCAAGTCTGAAACAACACTCAGACACTACTTCAAGCTCGAAGAAGGAAAGTCACTTTCCGACTATTCAATTACAGTAACAAACGGTACTGACTCAGTAGAGTATACAACAGGAACTAAGTCCGGTCTTTGCTATATCGATATATGCAATATTAACGCTCTGGACCTTGCAACAGGATATGTCGTTTCAATTGACGGATACTACGTATTTGAACAGGGTAAGGAAGCAAGCGTTATGAGGTTTGCAAAGCTCGTTTGTGACAGCGCATCTACTTCTGCTGAGTATAAGGCTGTTGCAAAGGCAATCGCAGCATACTGCGATGCGGCAGTTGTCAACAGCGCTGAGTAATGAAAGAGGTGTCTTATGAAAACTGAAAAATATATCTCTCCTGTAATGGAAATAAGCAGACTCTGCAGCCTCGATATCATTACCGAAAGTGTTACACCGGATGACGACGAAACAGGCATCTTAATGCTTGACGAGGACGCAAACGGTCTTGCAGATAACCTGGAGTAAAGCCAAAGGAATGATTGATTTGAAAAGAAAGCTCCTGACAGCAGCCTGCCTGCTCGTTATCGCAATCGGTCTGACCGCCTGCGACAATGACAGCAGCTCGCAAAACAAGGCTGATTCTTCGTCAGATAATTCGGCAGTTACAACAACTACTACAACTACCGCAGGGTCAGACGCTCAGCCTGACGACAGCCAGCAGGGCAACACAGAGGATGTCTCTGTAACTGTGACAACCGAGCAGACAGAAGACGCACCGCAGGGAAGCGGCTCGCAGTTGCCTGAACAGACAGACACAGATACTACTACAACTACTACAGCAGACGACGAGGGCGAGATAATAATTACCCTCGAAACGTCGCAGGATAACGGACAGGGTGCGGATAACACCACTACAACCACTACTACGGCTGAGTCAGAGGTCACTCTCCCTCAGGATAGCACCACCTCTGACGATAACGTTATTACTCTCCCGTTCGTCCCCGCATTTTAAGGACAGTACGTATATAGACATTTGATATGTACTATTGAGGAAAACCCTTTTGAAAAAGGGTTGTTCCTCAAACTCCTTTCCTAAAACTTTTATAATAAATTTCAGCCCCATAGGGTGTACATCACAAAGTGGAGATTTTAGTCTCTCTTGGTGCATACCCTATGGGGCTGAAATTATGTTAAGAGTCTTTGTAAGGGGGCTTGGGGGACAAACTTTCTTCAGAAAGGTTTCCCCCGACAATACGCATCGAATATCTATACGGGTACTGTCCTGATTATACGTAGGATTCTTCTTTTGTTTTCTTTTTCTTTGACTTATAGATTTTCATAAGGCGGAGCTTGGACTTGACGCCTTTATAGGAGAGTATTCTTGTTACGATAGCTCCGACGACAAGGACTGCGAGAATGATTGTAACTGCGAGTTTTGAATTCTTGCTGTACTCCGTGCCGTCTGCGATATACCTACCTACAAATGCGTTTGTCAGAGCGCAGATTATGTAGCCCATAAAGCCTGTAAAGCCTGACATAAAGCCCATTCTGTACGGGTCCATTTTTGAGCCGCCCGGCATAACATTCGAGTAAAGTGATATATGGCAGGCTATGTACATTACAAGGTGGGAGATAAGCTTCACAGGAATGTACTTAGCGATTCCGAACACAATAAAGAATACAACATCTGAAAGAATAACTGCTGCAAATATGCTGTCAAGCGTAAGCGACATTGCCAGCGGAATCTTCGAGGTCCTTGCAGGGATTGTAGACACGAAGGTGTAATTCGAGCCGATATTTATTCCTATAAGCATCGAGGCAAAAAGCAGTATCAGAGAGGATGCAACCTGAAGCCCCATAATTCCGCCGCCTTCTGCTTCTTCAACATTACCCAGCCTGAACAAAAAGTACACGCAGGCGAAATTTATAATTACCGCTATTAAAGTAAGCCACATACATCCGCTTTTCACAGGAAGCAGACTGAATATTTCGCTCAGACTTTTGCGATGAGTTTTGTTTTCCATTTGTTTTTCCCTTTCATAAAATCTATTTGTTCTGATACCATGCGGTCTTTTCTGCTCTCTTTTCCACAACTGCCTTCTGGATTACAACGATTGCAATAATGCAGATGAGGGAAAGAGCAATGCCGACATATCCCGAAAGGAAGCCGAACATATCAATGTCTATGAACTTATCCGCAAAGTCCAGCATAAGTCCAATCCATACTATGTAGTAGATAACGAGAGCTGCTGAAAGTATAATTCCTCTTGCCTTTTCCGAAAGACCTCTTATAACATAGAAGGAGAGAAGATAGGACACGAGTATGAATACTGCGGCAGTAGTTCCCCAGATGCCGAGTGTGCCCTTTACCACTTCAAAGCGGTCATCAATTATTATCATAACATTCGGGAAAACCGATGAGAAGAATACAAATGCCGAAGATATCATAAATGAACGGAAGGAGAGCTTGTATGCGTCAACTTTTCTGATAGGAAGGTGCATCATAGTTTCTGCGATTGTAGCACATCCGTCTAAGTTTCCTCTCGCCTTGCTTGCAGCGGCAGGGTCATTCGGAATACAGCTGTTTAGTGTGAACAGCATAAATGCCATAAATCCCGATGTGCAGCAGAAGGTAGCGATTGTTGACTTGTCCTCGAGGAAATCATTTGTGTCAAAGATTGACCCAAATACACAGGCTGCAAGCATAATCAGTGCCATAGCTATGTAGATAATGCTTATAACGATATTTGTTCTGCCGGTAAGACAGCGGAACACCTTTTTTGTCCTCGTTACATTTGAGTAGGAGGGATTGTATTTAACCTGCTCCTTTTTCTTTCTAGCCATTGTTTTCGCCTCCAAGCTCTACAATGTCCTCTCTGTGTCCCCAGATGCTGAAGGTGAGGAGGTTTTCAATGTTTGGTGTCCTTGTTGAAACGTTCTTGAATGAGTCAAGATGACTTCTTTCAACGAGTGCCTCAAAGCTTACGCTTCCACGTCTTACACCTACGCAAAGGTCCTTGTTTGTAACGTTAAGGCTCTCAAGCGGACCTGATATAACAGCGTACTTTTCTTCAATTCTGTCGATATCCATGCTCTCTGTTACCTTGCCGTTTATGAGAACAGTAACGCAGTCTGCAATCTTGTCAAGGTCGCCGGTGATGTGGGTTGAGAAAAGAACCGACTTGTCGCCGTCTGCTACAACCTCTCTCAATATGTCAAGCACTTCAATTCTTGCAACAGGGTCAAGTCCCGCAGTCGGCTCGTCAAGAATGAGCAGGTCAGGGTGATGAGCAAGAGTAAGGGCAAGCATTGCCTTTGTCTTCATACCCTTTGAGTATGTAGAAAACTTCTTCTTAGGCGGAAGATTCCACATCTTTGCGTACTTCTCGAAAAGCTCCTGGTCCCAGTTGCGATATATGTGTGCAAAAGCCTTGGCGTAGTTTTTGATGTTTGAGGTAACAATAAGATAGTCCTCGTCTGCAACGTAGCCGATTCTTTCCTTGCAGGCAATCTCTTCCTTGGTGTTGTCCATACCAAAGATATCTATCTGTCCGCCTGACTTTTCAATAGCGTTTAAAATAAGCTTGATGATTGTGGTCTTGCCTGCACCGTTTTCTCCGACAAGTCCCATTACCATACCCTTAGGAAGCTCAAAGCTTACGTCGTCGAGCTTGAAGTCCTCATATTCCTTGCTCAGCTTTTCAATCTTAAGTGCTGTGTTTTTCATAATTCTATATCCTCCCGTTAAACTTCCTCTGAACCCTCTGCATAAGCCTTGTCGATAGTATCAATAATAGCCTGCTTGGGTATACCGTGCTCCTTGCATTCTGATGCGGTGTTGTGAATATCTTTTAAAAGCTCGTCTTGTCGACCCTTCTGGAGCTCACCTAGCTTGTCGAGTTTAACAAACGTGCCCTTGCCAGATACCGTGTATACAAGCCCCTCGTGTTCGAGGTCAATGTAGGCTCGCTTTGTTGTAATAGCACTGACATTAAGGTCTTTAGCAAGCTGTCTTACACTCGGCAAAAGCTCGTTGTTCTTGAGCTTTCCGTCATAAATAGCCTTCTTGATACCGTCTTCAATCTGTTCGTACATCGGCTTGTCACTCGTGTAGCTTATGGTTATATTCATCAAGATTCTCCTTTCACAAGAATTTTGTATACTGTGTATATGCTGTATATACAGTATACCACCCCTATACACACTTGTCAACCCCTTTTTAATAATTTTTTGAGTTGACAAAACGCTTGCCTTGTGATATCATAAGAATGCAATAAATAATATACTGCCACCGGGTAGAAGGATTATGGTATCCGTTTGCGTTTCGTTAGGTCTTTGAAGAAACGCAGGCGGATTTGTTTTTTGAGGAGATAGTTCTATGAAGCTTTCATCTTATTTTACAGCCCTTGAAAAGGGAATATGGATATGCTCGATGATAGCGATAGTCGTATCGTTTGTAATATGCGGTGAGGTTGACATTATGGTGCTGTCAGCCTGTCTTATGGGAGCCACGGGGCTTATATTCCTTGCGAAGGGAAACCCTGTAGGTCAGATTCTGACGGTGACCTTTTCGCTTGCCTACGGAATAGTGTCGCTCAAGTGCCGATACTGGGGAGAGATGATAACCTACCTCGGAATGAGTATGCCGATGGCGGCAATGGCGGCTGTTGCCTGGTACAGAAATCCGTTTGAGAAGGGAAAGAGCGAGGTTAAAATCCGAAAGCTCAGAGCATTGGATGTCGCTTTGCTTGCTTTATTTGCAGGGGTAACTACATTCGTGTTTTACTTTATACTGAAGTATTTTGACACTCCAAGCCTTACAGCAAGTACTGTGTCTATCACAACAAGCTTTTTTGCGGCGGGGCTTACGTTCCTTAGAAGTCCGTATTACGCACTTGCGTATACTGCAAACGATTTGGTGCTTATATACCTGTGGGTTTCGGCGAGCAGCAGCGACAAGCAGTTCATACCGATGATAACCTGCTTTATGATTTTCCTTGTCAATGATATGTACGGCTTTTTCAGCTGGAGAAAAATGAACAAGCGGCAGAGCCTTAAAGACACTGCCGCCTGAAAATGCGATACTATTTAATTGTAAGAGTACGGAGTAGAGCCTTCTGCTCGTTTGTAATGCGATAGCTTTCGATTGCCTTGCGGATGGTCTTGTTATGGGTCCATAGGTCGAGACGGTTGCCTGTGAGTAGCGGGAGAGTGCTGTCATACTGTTTTGCAAGGGCAGTTGCGAAAAACCACGCCCTCATCATATTGACGTAATACTCCTCGCTTTTTATATCCGCTACGATGCTGAGAATTTCAGGTGAAAAGTGCTCATCTAAGAAAAAGCTCATAAGGCACTTTATCCCGAACCTTACGGTGTAGGTGTGGCTTGATGAAATCCACTCGTATGCCTTTTTCAAAAGCTCGTCGGGGTGCTTTTTGAAGACCTTCGGCGAAAGGCAGTCGCAGGTTGCCCAGTTGTCTATATGAGGCAGAAACTTATCAACAAGTCCTACGCAACGCAGGAAGTCCTTTTCACGCTCGATGATAAATGCGTGGAGATTGTTTTCCTCGTAAAATCTGTGCGGAAGGTCATCGAGAAATAAATCCTTGTCCTTTCTGCCACATAGCTCCTTAGCGTATTGTCTGAGCTTCGGTGTGCGTATGCCGATAACGCTCTCAGGGTCTGCTGAAGGAATCAGCGGAAGGTGAAAGCTTCTGTATTTTTCGTCTGCCATTGAAACAAGCTTTTCACGTATCTCCTTTATAATATCCATAGCCAAAATCCTTCCTTTGAGTGTTTGTATTAAATATACTTCAGATGAAAACGTTTGTCAAGGTAATTTGCACAAATCGTGCTCAGGATAATTGACATTTGTGACAATGGGGACTATAATGTAGTTGAAACACAGCAAAAGGATTTTGTCTGTGATTTTTTTGCGTAAAGAGGGGAAGGAAAGTGTCACAAAGCAGAAATATAGATATGTGTGAAGGACCGCTTTTTGGCAAGATAGTAAGGTATACTATTCCTATTATCCTCACAGGCGTGCTGCAGCTTTTGTTCAACGCCGCCGACCTTGTCGTTGTCGGAAGATACGGAAGTGAGTTTTCTGTCGGAGCAGTAGGCTCAACAGGACCTATCATAAATCTTATAGTAAACCTGTTTATAGGACTCTCGGTAGGCGCAGGTGTAACAGTCGCTCTCGCCCTTGGCGCAGGCAGAAATGACGACGTAAGAAAGATAGTCCATACAGCAATCCCGACAGCACTGGTCAGCGGAGCTATACTGACTGTGGTCGGTGTCTGCGGTTCAAGATTGTTCTTGTCGCTTATGTCAACGCCCGACAATATAATCGGTTTGTCAGCAGTCTATATGAGAATATACTTTTGTGGAATAACCGCAAGTATGGTGTATAACTTCGGCTCCGCAATACTCCGTGCAGCAGGGGATACAAAGGGCCCGCTTATATATCTTACAACTGCAGGCGTAATCAATGTCCTTCTCAATCTGTTTTTTGTAATCTTGTTTGATATGAACGTTGCAGGCGTAGCACTTGCTACATCACTTTCTCAGTGCGTGTCTGCCGTGCTTATTGTCCGTGCACTTATGAAAAGACAGGATGCCTGCAAGCTTGTGCTCAGAGATATGAAGATATATAAAAACCAGCTTATGCGTATGGTCAGAATAGGACTTCCCGCAGGAATACAGGGCTCGCTGTTTTCAATATCAAACGTAATTATTCAGTCATCTGTAAACTCCTTCAAGGAAATCGCCGTGTCGGGCAATGCCGCCGCCCAGAATATCGAGGGCTTTGTCTATACAACAATGAATTCCTTCCACCAGACAGCCGTAAACTTTACAGGCAAGAACTACGGTGCAGGCAAGCTCAAGCGTATAAGTAAGATTACCGCAATCTGCCTCGGAAGTGTCTTTGTAGCAGGCTTTGTCGCAGGTAATGCCGCATATCTTCTCGGCGATAAGCTGCTGGGAATATACCTGCCCGATTCACCGGAAGCTGTAGAGTACGGAATTGCAAGACTCAAGGCTATCTGTGTGCCGTACTTTGTCTGCGGACTCATGGACGTTACAACAGGTATAATACGAGGTCTGGGTGCGTCAATTTCGCCTATGTTCATAACAGTACTGGGTGTATGCGGCGTAAGAGTGCTGTGGGTGTATACCGTCTTTACAATCCCGAAATACCATACCCTCGACAGCCTCTATCTTTCATATATAATATCGTGGACAATAGCTCTGCTTGCAGAGCTTGTCGCGTACGCAATACTTATGTCAAGAGCCAGAAAATCGCAGGAGCAAAGGCTCTTGCAACAGGAGAATAACACATGACAACACTTTTGCTGGTAGTAATATACCTGTCATTTATAAGCCTCGGTCTGCCCGATTCGCTTTTAGGCTCAGCTTGGCCTGTTATGAGACTCGATATCGGAGCAGAGCTTTCATGGGCAGGAATACTATCTATGATAATGGCGTTTGCGACCATTATCTCAAGCCTCATATCAGACTTTCTTACAAGAAAGCTCGGTACAGGTCTGCTCACCGCAACAAGCGTGCTTGTTACGGCAGCTTCGCTGTTTGGCTTTGCAACGGTAGATAATTTCTATATCCTCTGCCTCATATGTGTTCCGTACGGAATAGGTGCTGGCTCTGTCGATGCCGCCCTCAATAATTACGTCGCACTCCATTTTGCATCAAGACATATGAGCTGGCTGCACTGCTTCTGGGGCGTCGGTGCGTCAATAAGTCCGTATATAATGTCTTACTGTATCGGTCAGGATAAGGGCTGGCAGGGCGGATACCTGTCGGTGTCGGTTTTGCAGATTGTTCTTACAGCGATTATTTTCCTGAGCCTTCCGCTTTGGAAAAAACGCTCAGCAGAAAGCGACGACACGCAGGCAAAGAATATCGGCATCAAGGGTGCACTCAGAATAAAGGGAGTAAAGTGGATTCTCATAACCTTCTTCTGCTACTGCGCAATGGAGTCAACAGCAGGTCTGTGGGCAAGCTCCTACCTCGTAAGCTGTAGGGGAGTAGATGCCCCGACAGCCGCTAAGTTTGCGTCTCTCTTTTACCTCGGAATAACCGCAGGAAGGTTTTTCTGCGGCTTTATCGCTGAAAGGCTGGGCGACAAAAGGCTCATACTCATAGGAAGTGCAGTCCTCATAAGCGGAATTATTCTCATAATGCTTCCGCTTGATAACGGAGTGCCGGCGCTTGTCGGACTCGTGGTAGTAGGGCTTGGCTGTGCACCGATTTATCCGTCGGTTATCCACTCAACACCGTTTTGCTTTGGCAAGGAAAACTCCCAGGCAATCATCGGTATACAAATGGCCAGCGCATATACAGGCACAACCTTTATGCCGCCTGTCTTCGGGCTTATCGCACAGTATATCTCGGCGCAGGTGTATCCGTTCTTTCTAATGCTGTTTGCGGTGCTTATGCTCGTTACATATAGTTTTACAGTGAAAAGTGTCTCCTCTGCACAGCAGTAACAGTATCAAAATCAATAGATGAAATGAATAAAGTCCGGGGAATGTATTCTCCGGACTTGTTTTATGTTATGAGCAAGGCAACTGCATGTTACAGGTTTTCCAACAGCCACTTATCGACAATATCGGCATCTCCCTGTGCCATAAATGGATGGTCGCTGTTTTCAGCTACTGTGAGCTTGCAACCAAATCTGTCGGCGAAGTCATTTATGACCTCCGTGGACTGGAAAGTGTCTTTCCCTGCGAACAGGATACTTGTTTTGATGCTCCAGACGGATATTGGATGTTCCTTTGCATATTTGTAGTATTTCCACGACATGATGTCAATAGGTGTGTTGATTTCTTTTTCTGTATAAAGACGTTCTTCCGATATATCATACCATATCATCATTTGTTTTATCAGATACTCCATGTCAATAATAGGGGACTGAAAAAGACACTTCTTTATGTCGAGCTTATCGTAAGTGTTAAGACAGAAGTAAGCACCCAGACTGCAAGCGTAAAGCGATACTTCCTTCCAGACGGAAAAAGCATAGTCGCCTATTATTGAAAGGTCATGCATCCCGTTCCATATGTCACATCTGCGGTCCTCATGCGTGCGTTCTCCGTGCTGCGGCAGGTCAAAGCTTATCGTCTGATAGCCCTTTGCCTCAGCAATTTCAGCAAGTCCTCCAGCAGACTCCTTTGAGGACATTTTCCCGTGTACGAATAAGTACACCTTGTCCGACTTTTCTCCCCAGACAATAGCCGGGATTCCGTCAATTTCAATTCTTGTTCTTTTCATGGATAAGCTCCCTAATAATCAAAATTATCATAATTCAATTATAACAGCAAAAGCCACAAAGTCAATGATTAGAAATCGGATAATACTAAAAAGCTTTCTGTAATCCTTGACAAATCGTAAAGCAGGTATTATAATGATTACATATGATAAAAGCAAACGACGGAATTATCCGATAAGCGTTTTTCAAAGAGAGAAAGCGGCCGGTGAAAGCTTTCATAAACGTGTCGGTGGCTAACCTGAGAGCTGTGCGGAAAACCGCAACGTAGCCCTGCGTTAAAGGGAAACAAAGTGACCGCAGAGGTTTTTGCGGTAATTTGGGTGGTACCACGGAGAAGCTTCGTCCCATTTATGGGCGGAGCTGTTTTTGCTTTTATAGGGAAATTTAATTTAAGGAGAAATACATATGAAATGGACAGGACTTAACGAGCTGAGAGATTCCTACCTCAAGTTCTTTGAAAGCAAGGGAGCTTTAAGAAAGAAAAGCTATTCGCTTATACCTCAGAATGACAACAGCCTTCTGCTTATCGTAGCAGGTATGGCACCTTTAAAGCCTTACTTTACAGGTCAGGAGGTTCCGCCGAGAACAAGAATGACAACCTGCCAGAAGTGTATCAGAACAGGCGATATCGAAAATGTAGGTAAGACAGCAAGACACGGTACATTCTTTGAAATGCTCGGTAACTTCTCATTCGGCGATTACTTCAAGGAAGAAGCAATCGAATGGGCTTGGGAGTACTGCACAAAGGTGCTCGAGCTTCCTGAAGAAAGACTCTTTGTATCTGTTTATGAGGAAGACGACGAGGCAGAAAAAATCTGGCACGAGAAGATGGGACTTCCGCTCAATAAGATTTTCAGAATGGGCAAGGAGGATAACTTCTGGGAGGCTGGAACTGACGGACCTTGCGGACCTTGTTCAGAAATCTATTTCGACAGAGGCGAGGAGTACGGCTGCGGCAAGCCTGACTGTACAGTAGGCTGTGACTGCGACAGATATATGGAATTTTGGAACCTCGTGTTCACTCAGTTTGAACGCCACGAGGACGGAACATATACTCCTCTTGCTCAGAAGAATATCGACACAGGTATGGGACTTGAAAGACTCGCAGCTCTTATGCAGGGCGTAGGCTCAATCTTTGATGTTGATACAATCAAGGCTATCAGAGATAAGATTTGCGAAATCGCAGGCTGTGAGTACGGCAAGGAATACAAGAAGGACGTTTCTATCAGAGTTATCACAGACCATATCAGAAGCGTTACATTCCTCGCTTCTGACGGAGTGCTACCTTCAAATGAGGGCAGTGGCTATGTTATGAGAAGACTCTTAAGACGTGCAGTTCGTCACGGAAAGCTCCTCGGAATCAACGGCCTGTTCCTTAAGGATATCGTAAAGACTGTTGTAGATAACTCAAAGAGCGAGTATAACGAGCTTGAGGAAAAGTACGACTATATCGTAAAGCTCCTCACAACTGAAGAAAAGAACTTCAACGAAACTATCGACAGAGGCCTCAATATCCTCTCAGGCTATATCGAGGAAATGCAGAAGAACGGCGAAACTGTCCTCGACGGCGTAAAGTGCTTCACACTCAGCGACACATACGGCTTCCCGATTGACCTCACAAGAGAAATCTTAGAGGAAAAGGGACTCTCCTGCGACGAGGAAGGCTACGCAAAGGCTATGGACGAGCAGAGAGAAACAGCCCGTAAGGCAAGAGGCGGCTCTAAGTATATGGGTGCTGACGAAACTGTTTTCCATAAGATTGATAAGAACTTCTCAACAGAGTTTGTAGGCTACAATACTCTGAAGGCCGAAGCTGAAATCGCATTTATCGCAAATGACGATGAGCTTCTGGATAATGCAGGTATCGGCGACGAGGTTTATATCGTATCCTCAAAGACTCCTTTCTACGCTGAAAGCGGCGGACAGGCAGGCGATAAGGGTATTATAAAGACGGCAAGCGGCGTCTGTGAGGTAATTGATACCCAGAAGGTCGTTGCAGGTAAGTTTGCTCATAAGGTAAAGGTTACAGAGGGCGCAGTTTCATGCGGTCAGCAGGCTCAGTTTATTGTTGATAAGGAGAACCGTGAGAACACAATGAGAAACCACTCATGTGCACACCTTCTCCAGTCAGCTCTCAGAAAGGTCCTCGGTGACCATGTTCACCAGGCAGGTCAGCTCGTTGACGGAGAAAGACTCAGATTTGACTTTTCTCACTTCGAGGGCGTAACTTTGCAGCAGCTTTCTGAAATCGAGGAAATCGTAAACAGCTATATCCTCGCAGCTTATGATATCAAGGTAGAGGAAATGGCTATCGACGACGCTAAGAAGCTCGGCGCTATGGCTCTGTTCTCTGAAAAGTACGGCGAAACTGTAAGAGTCGTTACAATGGGCGACGCTTCAATCGAGTTCTGTGGCGGTACACACCTTGACAATACATCAAAGGCAGGACTGTTTAAGATTGTTTCCGAAAGCTCGGTAGCTTCCGGTGTAAGAAGAATCGAGGCTGTTACAGGAAACGGAGTGCTGGGGCTTATCAAGCAGCAGGCTGACCTTATCTCAGCTTGTGCTTCAATCCTCAAAATCGGTAATACCGCTGAGCTCTCGAACAGATGTGCAAGCGTTATGGGCGAAATCAAGGCACTCGAAAGAGAAAGAGATTCTCTCCAGAGCGAGATTTCAAATATGAAGCTTAGGTCACTTCTTGATAACGTAACTGAAGTAAACGGCGTTAATGTTATTACCGCTAAGCTCGACGGCGTAAAGCCTGATATGCTCAGAAAGATGTGCGACGAGATTAAGGCTGATAAGCCTGATACAGTTGCAGTCCTCGCAGGAGTTGACGGGGGCAAGGCAAACCTTGCTTGTGCAGCAGGTAAGGACGCAGTTGCAAAGGGTGCTCACGCAGGTAAGATTGTAGGAAAGGTTTCCGCAGTTACTGGCGGTAAGGGCGGCGGACGTCCTGACAGCGCTATGGCTGGTGTAGCAGATATTGCAAAGCTCGACGAAGCACTCTCAAGCGTAGCTGAGATTGTAAAAGAATTTATTAAGTAATAAGTGAGGAGGCAATGTTATGTCAGATTGCTTGTTCTGTAAAATAATAAAGGGCGAAATCCCTTCAACAAAGGTGTATGAGGACGAACTCGTGTATGCGTTCAAGGATATAAATCCTATTGCTCCCGTGCATGTGCTCATTATCCCGAAGCAGCATATCTCAATGCTCTGGGACGTGAATGAAGAAAACAGCGCTGTTATCTCACATATCTATGAGGTAGCAGGAAAGATTGCCAAAGAGCTCGGACTTGAAAACGGCTTCAGAGTCGCAACAAACTGCGGAGAGGACGCAGGACAGACTGTGTTCCATATCCACTTCCACCTCATAGGCGGAAGAAAGCTCGGCTGGGAGGAGCAGTAAATACCTTTTAGAATACTAAAGGCAGCAGAGAAAGAAGCTTCTTCTTAATGAGGAGGAACAATATGAGGCGAAAAACGGTGACCATAGGGGTATCATACTTATGCGGACTTTTTCTCGCCTCATTTTTATCTGTAAAGACAGCGGTGATACTTCTGCCGACGGTATCTGCAGTAACAACTGCTATCGCACTTTTAATGCGTAGCAGAACAAAGCAGGTGCTCGCAGTCGGAGTGAGCTTTTGTGTCGCAGTGGCATTAAGCCTTGCCTATACAGTGCTGGTCTATGAAACGCAGATTTCCTACGCAGGACAGGAGGTAATTTTCTGCGGAAAAGCAGTAGAAGCCGAGCATGTCTCAGGTGATAAAATGCTCTATACCTTAGAGGGTGAGCTTGGCGGAACAAATGCTAAAATCAGCTTTTTCAGTGATGACAGAAAGCTTGAATACGGAGATATCGTAACGGTCAGAGCAACCCTGTCAGAAACAGAGGATAACCTCTATTTCAGCGGCAGAGCGTATTATAAATCACAGGGGATTTTCCTCACAGGCGGCTATGCAGAGATAATAAATATCAAGGACGGTGGATTCTCGTTCATCGGCGGTGTAATAAAGTACAGAGATTATCTTACTGATAAGATAATGTCGTTTCTTCCTGATGACGAGGGCGGACTAATCTGTGCAATGCTCTGCGGTAATACAAGCTTTGTTTCTCCGGAAATTAAAAGCGTTATGTCCAGAACAGGTCTGCTCCATGTTTTCAGCGTGTCGGGGCTTCACCTCGTGATAATCTATTATATGATTTTCTGGCTGTGTGGTATGGCAGGGCTTCGCAGAAAAACAAAGCTTCTTGTCTGCGAAATGTTTATCCTTTTGTTTGTGCTGTTTGCAGGTGGCACAGTGTCGGTTGTAAGAGCCGCAGCAATGATGACTGTACATAACCTCGCTCCCGTGTTCAGAAGAAAATACGATTGTCTCGGCTCGGTTGTCCTGTGCGTAGTTATCATAACAGTAGGCAACCCGTATGTGATTCAGTCACCGTCGCTTCTGCTTTCAGTAGCGGGAGCACTCTCGCTTGGCTGGATTTCACCAATGCTTCTGTGCCGTCTTGACAGCAAAAGCAGATTTCATAAACTCAAAGAATCCGTGGTCGCTTCGGCTACCGTGTCAGTTATTACCCTCCCGCTGAATGTCTTTTTCTTTAGCGAGGTTTCGGTAATAAGCATTGTGACAAATGTATTCTTGCTGCCACTTTGTAGCGTGGCACTGTGCGTTAGTGCCGTTGTCGCATTGACCGGCGGTGTAGCAATAATCGCAAAGCCTCTGCTTATGGTCGCAGGGCTTGTAATAAAGGTGTTTCTGCACTTTTGCAGAATGCTTGCAGCACTCCCGTTTTCAAGCCTGCCGACAGGCTATATAGCAGTTAAATATACAACAGTTGTCTGCTTTGCAGTGGTGTTATTGCTAATCATTATATTAAGAACACCGTGCATTCCTGTTATAATAATGTCATTCTCGGCATTTCTTTGCTTTATAATTGTGTCGCTCGCAAACAGGCTTTTGCTAAGCGATACAGTTATAATCTATAAGCTTTGCGATGAGGATATGCAGGCGGTTTTGGTTGTGCAGGGAAGTGAAGCGACCGTTATCAATGTAAGCGGAAGCGGAGCAATCGCACAGGTAATACCACAGCTTATGCAAAGCAAGGGAGTAACTCAGATAACGAAGCTTTATGACCTCGACGGAGCACCGACAGTGTACTCTGCGTACTCGGAGTTCTTAGAGCTTGAAAATACAGAATTTGTGCAAAGCGAAGGTATCGCAATGCTCGAAATGAACGGCGTTACAATTGCCGTCGCACAAACCCTTGTGAATAATACAGGGTGCAATGTTATGCTGTGCAGTGACAGCGTCTTGTTTGAAAATGAGAGCGTATGCTATCCGCTCTGTGATGAAATAGAAGAAATAATGATTAGTGATGAAAAATCAGTTGTAAGGGGGCTTAAGTATGGCTTTGTTGAATGATTCCGAGCTTGCAAAATCAATACGTGACGGAGATATAAAAAGAGCGTATTTTTTCTATGGAAAAGATGTCGCAGTGCTTGAAGCGTTTGCAAAAAAGCTTGTCGTGAAGCTTGCAGGAAAGGACGAAACAAGCCTCAACCTCCATAAGCTCGACGGCAGGAAGCTTAAAATGAGCGAGCTTTGGGACTGCTGTAATATGCTCCCTTGCTTTGCAGACAGAGTGGTGGTAACGGTCAATGACTTGAACGCCGAGTCGCTTAATAAGGACGATTTTGAATACCTTGTGTCAATGATTAAGGATTTGCCGGACACCACAACTGTGATTTTCTATGTAACAGGAATAGATATCTATAAGAATAAAAAGTCGCTTACCGATAAGAACGAAAAGCTCAATAAGCTTTTCCAGAGCGTCGGACATAGCTGTGAGTTTTCCTTCAAAACACCATCTGACCTTGCGAAAACAATTATCACAAAGCTCCGCAAGGCAGAGTGTGATATCTCAAAGGATGATGCCTCTTACCTCGCACAAAAGTGCCTCTGTGAGCAGGCGGTTATCAATAACGAAATTGAAAAGCTTGCTTCCTATGTCGCAGGCGGTGTCGTAACAAGAGAAATAATCGATGACCTCTGTATGAGAAGGCTCGATGCCGACAGCTTCAGACTCGCAGGCTATATCGTAAAGGGCGACGCAAAAATGGCGTTTTCGCTTATCTCTGAGCTGTACGATATGCAGGTGTCAACCCTAGCAATTATCGGCTCTATGACAAATTCCTTCTGTGATATCTACAGAGCAAGAGCCGCAACCTCCTGCGGTAAGGGAATGAGCGATATATCAGCCGATTTCAATTATCCTAAGAACAGGGAATTTACAATCAGGTACGCTCTCAACGATTGCAGAAATGTCAGCGATGCAAGAATAAGACGCTGTATAAAGGCACTTTTTGAAGCGGACAACGAGGCGAAGTATTCAAATATCGACGACAGAATTGTCCTCGAAAGAGCAGTTTCTGTTATGCTGGAGAGATAAATTGGAAAGAGAAAAAATAAAGCTGAAGCAGGCTGTCATAGTGGAGGGGAAGTATGATAAAATACACCTCTCTCAGCTTGTAGATGCCGTGATAATTACAACAAACGGCTTTGGAATATATAAGGACAGCGACACAGCCGAGCTTATAAGACATTACGCAAAAACAACAGGGATTATAATCCTCACCGATTCTGACAGCGCAGGCAATCAGATAAGAGGAAGAATCAAAAGCATCGTTCCCGAAGGGAAAATATATAACGCCTATGTGCCGGAGATTTTCGGCAAGGAAAAGCGAAAGGCTTCTCCCTCAAAGGAAGGAAAGCTCGGCGTCGAGGGTATTTCGCCAAAGCTCATTATCGAGGCTCTCGAAAGAGCAGGAATAGGGCAGGACACCTCGCAGGAACGTGAAAAAGCTACAATGACGGACTTTATAAACGTGGGACTTTCAGGAGGCAAAAACAGCGGTGAGTTAAGAAAGAAGCTCCTGTCACAGCTCGGACTTCCTCAGTCGCTTACAGCCAGGGCAACGCTCGATGCGGTAAACTCAATGATGAGTAAGGATGAGTTTCTCAGGCTCGCAGGGGAGCTTTTCAAATAGTAAAAGTATTGTGAATGTTGCCTTAAGGTGCTTGAAAAGAAGATAAAAACGTGATAGAATAATGAATGGTGAATTTTAAGTCGGAAGGAATGAAAACGCAATGGACAGAGCAGAGTTTGTAAATCTCATCGACCTGAGCGATTATGAGTCAATATGGTGGGAGGATATCGTCGTACTTGCCCATGAGATTATGAATTATCCTAAGAAGTACGAAAAAAGATGTCAGGGAAAGATTATGGCTACTCTTTTCTATGAACCATCAACCAGAACACAGATGTCATTCCAGGCAGCTATGCTCAGACTTGGCGGCGGTATAATCGGCTTTGACAATCCGTCTACATCATCAGTTTCAAAGGGCGAAAACCTCAAGGATACAACAAAGGTTGTAAGCTCGTACGGTGATATAGTCGTTATGCGTCACCCGCTTCCGGGAGCTGTAAAGGCAGCCGCTCTTACAGCAGATTGCCCTGTAGTTAACGCAGGCGACGGAGGACACCTTCACCCGACTCAGACTCTTACCGACCTTCTTACACTCTATGAAGAAAAGGGAAAGCTCGACGGACTTACAATCGGTCTGTGCGGAGATTTGAAGAACGGCAGAACAGTTCATTCTCTCCTCAAGGCTATGAGCAGCTACCCGAACAATAAGTTTGTCCTTATCTCAACAAGAGAGCTTGAGCTTCCTGACTATATAAAGCAGACTCTTACAAACAAGGGCGTTGAATTCAAGGAGGTCTTCAGACTCGAAGACGCTATCTCAGAGCTTGACGTTCTGTATATGACAAGAATCCAGCGTGAACGCTTCGCTTCAGAGCAGCAGTACCTAGAGCAGAAGAATGTATATGTTCTCGATGAGGAAAAGATGAAGAAGGCAAAGCCTGACCTCGCAGTTCTGCACCCACTCCCAAGAGTAGACGAAATTACAATCGGTGTCGATGAAGACCCGAGAGCTAAGTATTTCAAGCAGGCAAACTACGGTATGTATGTCAGAATGGCTCTCATTCTTCTGATACTCGAAAGAAGTCCGAAGCCTGCACCGCTCCTTAAGGGTGAAATCAGAGCAGATATATGCTGTTCAAATCCTAAGTGTATAACAAACCACGAAAGCTACCTGCCACATTCCTTTGTGATTAACGGTAACAAGGCTGTGTGCGAGTACTGTGACGAAACAACAGAAATATAGCGTAGGTGACAAATGGAACAACAGAACAGACCAAGAAAAAAGAAATACAGAATACTTTGGCACAGAGTAATAATCGCACTTATAATTCTTATCGCTCTCCTTGCGGTAGTCATCTGGGGAATTGTCTCCTTCTTCAGCTTCGTTATCGGACTGTTCAGCGGTGATGACGACAGCTCAAGCGTGCAGGACACCGCCGCATCGGTATCCTCACAGGAAGAAAGCAGCAAGATAGAAATCCCCGAAAGCTCCTCCCAGCCTGAGCCGACAACAGGGCTTAAGGTCGTAATCGACGCAGGCCACGGCGGAAATGACGTCGGCGCTATGGACGTCACCGAAACCCGCTATGAAAAGGACGACGTGCTCAAGGTCGCACTCCTCGTAGAACAGTATCTTGAAGAGAAGGGCGTTGAGGTTATAATGACAAGAGATACAGACGTGTTTGTCAGCCTCAATGACAGATGCACTATCGCAAATGAATCACAGGCGGATTTGTTCGTTTCTATCCATAGAAATCTCTATGAGGGCGAAGCGAGAGGCGTCGAAATCTGGGTAACTAATAAACGCTATGAGATTGATACGGCGCTCGGTCAGAATATTATGAACGGACTCGAGCTTGCCGGTATTTCAAGAAACAGAGGCGTCTGCTTCGGATATATCGGTATGCCGAATAAGAACTACCAGGTCAACAGAGAAACAGATATGCCGTCTTGCCTCATTGAGCTCGGCTTTATGCAGGACGATATGGATAACCAGCTCTTTGACGAAAACTATGAGGAATATGCAAAAGCTATCGCGGACGGCGTGTGGAAAACCGCAACCGACTATAATCTCAATTAAACCAACGGGTAACATTCGTATAGGAACTCTATATGTATTTTTGGAGGAAACCTTTCTGAAGAAAGTTTTCCCCCAAGCCCCCTTACAAAGACTTTCAATATGATTTCAGCCCCATAGGGTATGCACCAAAGAGAACTAACTTCAATTCTCTGATTTGTGATGTACACCCTATGGGGCTGAAATTTTACTAAAAGTTTTAGGAAAGGAGTTTGAGGAATAACCCTTTTTCAAAAGGGTTTTCCTCAAGAGTACATGTAAAAATCCTATACGAATGTTACCCGTTATTTTCTGAACATTGCTTCGAGTCTATAGATAGGGAAGCCCTGGCTTGAGAACTTGGCTTCATACTCGGTAACGATATTATCCTCGAAGTCGCTGTTATGGAGGTCGAGGGAGATATTCTTGAGGAGACAGCCATAGCGTGAGAATTCCTCGAGTGAGAACTCAAAGAAATTGCGGTTGTCGGTTTTCTGGTGGATTTCTGCACCTTCAACGAGGAGCTTCTCGTAAATTTTCAAGAAGTTAGTGTGGGTAAGCCTGTGCGAAGCGTAGCTCTTTTTTGGATAAGGACAGCTGAAGTTGAGATACAGCCTTCCGATAGAATTATGCGGAATGTAGCACTCAAGGTACTCAGCGCCGCCCCTCATAAAAATAAGGTTAGGGATATCCTGTTCCAGTGCCTTTTCGCAAGCCTCAACGATAACGTTGCTGCTCTTCTCAACAGCCAGGTAGTTTATATCAGGGTTTCTCTTAGCAATCTCGCAAGCAAACTGACCCTTGCCGCAGCCTATCTCAAGGTGCACGGGGTTGTCGTTGTTAAAAAGCTTTCTGAGGTCTAAAACCTCCGAGGTGTCAATAGCGTTGAAGCTTCTGTCCTCTCTGTCCATATAAATAATCTTGTCGCCGCAATCTGCGAGCCTCTGTTCAAGATTCTTCTTTCTTCTCATTCTCATAGCAGTATCTCCGTCTTATAGATATTTTACAAGTGATGCCTCATCACTGCATACATTAATCCACTTGCTCACAGCTCCGTCAAGAATATTTGCGTAAGGGTAAACGGTGAGCATAATTTCCGTGTCCTGTTCACCCTTGTATGAAGGTACAAGTCTGAAATGGAGCTGTCTTTTCAGCTTCTGCATGAAAGCCTTTTCCTCGTCCTTTTCCTCAAGAAGTCCGCTTTCTAAACGAACATCCTGAAGCTTTGCCTGAAGAATAAACTTGCCGTCCTTTTTCTGAACAAAGCTGAGCTTCTTTTTTATAACCGTCTGTCTGCCCTTAATCATGCCCGACAGCTCAATCTCGTTTGCCTTGAAGCTGCCGTCATTGACAGCGTCGCCGGAAATCGCAACGCACAAGCCCTTGTTGGAAGCCTCTCCCACATTGTCAATGTCAAACTTGAAGGGAAGGGAATCAATCATCGCCGCACCTGCGCTTATAAGCCTCAGCGAAGTCGCATCGCCCCTGCCGTATTGCTTTTCAATTTCCTTTTTTACAGATTTGAATATGTTACTCATTGTCAAATGCTACCTCAGTTCCGCCGACTTTTCTTATCGAGAGTACATAGCAGCTTCCCTCACCGAAAAGCTCGTTCATTGTCCTCTCAAACTCATCAAGCTTTGCATCAGGAACAAACGCCTGAATAGTTCCCGCAAAGCCTCCGCCGTGCACTCTGCAAGCGCCCGAATTTCCCAGAATACTCTTTGCAGTGTAAAGAGCAAGCGACAAGCCCTGATAGATAGGCTGGCTTGAAGCAAAGATATTCTGAAGATAGCAGTAGGATGAAAGTCCCGACTCGTTCACAAGAGAAAGGAATGCGTCAAAATCCCCCTCAGAAAGTGCCTGAGCCTCCTGCTTTACTCTCTTGTTGTCATCAAAGAAGTGAAGAGCACGAAGAACCGCCCTGTCACCACAGCTCGACCTTACCTTTTCAACCTTTTCAAGAAGCTGAGTCTTAGTGAGTGAACGCAGAGTCTCCTTGCCGAAGAACTGCGCAACAGACTTCATCTCCTTGGGGATAGCCGCATATTCAGGTGTAAGGTCAGCGTGGCTGCCCTTTGTGTCAACGATGCAAAGCGAGTGTCCGCTCTTTTCAAAATCAAAATCAATTGCCTCGATTACAGGATTCTTTGTGTCCTTGAAATCAATCGTGATAAATCCGCCGACTGATGAAGCCATCTGGTCCATAAGTCCCGAAGGCTTGCCGAAATACTCGTTTTCAGCAAACTGAGCAATCTGGGCAATCTCAACTGCGGATACGTTTCCCTCGTTGTAAAGACCGCTGAGGATTGTACCTACAAGCACTTCGAATGCCGCGGAGGAAGAAAGTCCGGAGCCCTTGAGTACGCTCGAGGTTGTGTATGCCTTGAAGCCGCCGATGCTGTGGCCGTTTTTCTTAAAGCCCGCCGCAACTCCTCTTATAAGCGAAGCGGAGGTGTTCTTTTCCTGCTCGCTTGGTTCTAAGTCGTCAAGAGAAACGTTGTCAGCCTCAAAGCCCTCTGACTTTATAAGAATAATGTTGTCGTCAGTCGGAACAACAACTGCGATTACGTCAAGTGAAACACCTGCCGCCATAACTCTGCCGTTGTTGTGGTCTGTGTGGTTACCGCAAACCTCACTTCTACCCGGTGCAGAGAAGAAGCGATAGCTGTCCTCCTTGCCGAAAATAGCCTCGAAATCTTCAATTGCCTGTCTGTAACGCTTTTCCTGCTGCTGAGCGCTGTTCATATAGATTTCTGAAAGAGAATGCTTTGCCATAATATATACTCCCTTCGGGTAAGTTTCATAATATCCATAACATTATACCACACAAGACCTAAACTTACAAGATGTTTTTGTGACAAAAACAGCGCCCCGACTATACCGCCGGGGCGCACTTTGTATAAGAAAATATTACTGCTGCGTGTTAGCCTTCAAGTACTCCATGTACTTTGCCTCAATCCAGTCAATAAGCTGATTAAGACCGTCATCGGAAAGCTCGAAATCCTCCTGTGCAACAATCTCGCTCTCGTCAATGCAGTCGATTGCGAAAAGCCCGTGCCATATAACACAGTGAAGAGTGTCCGCAGGGATTATCTTGTATCTGAACAGCTTGTCGATAGAGCCGGAGAACTTGTTCTTTTCCTTGAAGTAATAAAGGGTAGGCAGCTCAACAAGTATACTTCTCATGATTTAGAAGCCGAGGATTGCCTTGAAGTCAGCAGAAAGCTTCTGCTCAAGTGCACTTGCAGCCTCTCTTGTCTCGCCGATTGTTGTGTAGTAAGCCTTAATCTTTGGTTCAGTGCCTGAAGGACGGATAACAACTGAAGCACCGTCTTCAAGTGTGAATGAAAGGACATCAGACTTAGGAAGTGTGATAGCGCTCTTTACACCTGTTGCAACATCTGTCTTTTCACTTGCAATGTAGTCAGCAACCTCAATAACCTTAAGACCGCCGATTGAAGCAGGAGCAGTAGCTCTGAGACCTGCCATAATCTCCTTCATTCTTTCCATGCCTGTCTCACCCTCACAAACAAAGCTGTTCTGAGTGTGAACGTAGTTTCCGTACTTGCGGTACATATTTTCTCTTGCTTCGAGAAGTGTGATACCCTTTGTGCGGTAGAAAGCAGCCATTTCGCAGATAAGCATAGAGCCTACAACTGCGTCCTTGTCTCTTACATAAGAGCCTGCAAGGTAGCCGTAGCTTTCTTCAAAGCCGAAGATGTATCTGTAAGCCTCGCCGTCATTTTCGAGGAAGCCAATCTGCTCGCCGATGAACTTGAAGCCTGTGAGAACCTCTCTCATTTCAACAGAGTATTCTTCACAAATCTTTCTTACGATATCAGTTGTAACAATTGTCTTTACAGCAACAGGGTTCTTAGGCATTGTGCCGTTCTTTGTTCTTTCCTCGCAGATGTACTGAAGAAGCATTGCACCAACCTCGTTACCTGTGAAGAGAACATAGCTTCCGTCAGGAGCAGGTACAGCAATACCAACTCTGTCACAGTCAGGGTCTGTAGCAAGGAGAAGGTCAGGCTTTACGCTCTCGCAAAGCTCAAGACCCTTCTGAAGAGCTTCCTTGATTTCAGGGTTAGGGAATGGGCAGGTAGGGAAGTTTCCGTCAGGGTTTTCCTGCTCAGGAACAACAGTTACCTCAGAAATGCCAATCTTCTTGAGAATAGCTCTTACAGGCTTGTTACCTGAACCGTTGAGCGGTGTGTAAACAACCTTGAGTCCGCTGTCTGCAACGAGCTCAGTGTGAACACCCTGCTTTGAAACCTCATCGAGATAAGCGTCAATAACGCTCTGGTCGATAAGCTTTATCATTCCGCTTGCAATACCTTCTTCATAGCTTACAAGCTTAGGACCGCCGAACATTTCAACGGAGTTAATCTTTTCAATAACTGTGTTGGCAACATCAAGTGTAATCTGACAGCCGTCTTCACCGTAAACCTTGTAGCCGTTGTACTTGGCAGGGTTGTGAGAAGCAGTTACAACAATACCTGCGTTGCAGTTTAAGTATCTTACAGCCCATGAGAGCATAGGTGTAGGCATAAGCTCGCTGTAAAGGTGAACTGTGATACCGTTTGCTGCAAGAACTCTTGCTGCTTCCTTTGCAAAAACGTCAGACTTGATTCTGCTGTCGTATGCAATAGCAACAGAGCCGTTTTCAAATGAGCCGTTTACATAGTCAGCAAGTCCCTGTGTAGCACGTCTGATTGTGTAAACATTAAGACGGTATGTTCCTGCACCGATAACGCCACGAAGTCCGCCTGTGCCGAATTCGAGGTCACGGTAGAATCTGTCGTTGATAGCCTCGTCATCGCCCTCGATTGCCTTAAGCTCTGCCTGAAGGTCAGCATCATCAACAGCCTTTTCGCACCAGCTCAGATAGAGCTCCTTTTCCTTTGGTGAAAGTGTCATAAATATTCCTCCGTTTCAGATGTATAATAACATCGTATACTGTGTCAAAATCAAATTTTTTCAGTATATATTATATCATATTTTAGAAATCTTGCAATAGCCAAATACACATTTTATTTATTTTTTCTTAATATAACGTTTTCGTACTTGTAATCTGTGTGGAAATGCGATAAAATAATATTAACACATATTATGGATGAATTAGGAGGAGTGCAGAATGAACTCAAAAAGCTATACAAAAACGGTCGGATACTTCAAAAGTGCAAACGGCATAACAGACATTAAATACTATATATATACCCCCGTGACAAAGCCTGTCGCAGCAATCCAGATTGTCCACGGAATGTGCGAGTTTACAGAGCGTTACGAGGAGCTTGCGGAGTTTATGTGCAAAAACTCAATAGCTGTCTATGGTAATGACCACATAGGACACGGAAGCTCTGTGAAGACAAACGACGAGCTCGGCTACTTCTTTACACCAAACGGCTGGAAGGATATGATAGCCGATACAAGAAGAATGCTACTCATCGGTAAGGAACGCTTCGGTGAGCTGCCGACAATTATGTTCGGACACAGTATGGGAAGCTTTGTGGCAAGAGCCTGCATGGTGAAATTCCCCGAGCTTATAGACTGCGTTATTCTCAGCGGAACGGGAAGCGGAATACCTGCCGTGACCGCATCACTTGCACTTGTAGAGAGTATGATAAAGGTCAAGGGTGCAAGACACAGAAGCGATACAATATGGAATATTGCCTTCGGTAAGTTCAATTCCCATATATCAATGCCAAGAACACAGTCTGACTGGCTTACAAGAGACAAGGACAAGGTAAGGGAGTACATTTCGGATATAAGATGTGTCACAATCTTTACGCTCAACGGTATGCTTAACCTCACAAAGCTTATGGCATACGTCAACCAGGACAGATGGTATGAGAATGCCGATAAGGAGCTTCCCGTACTTATGATGTCCGGTACCGAGGACCCTGTAGGCGACTGGGGAAAGGGCGTTATGACCGTTTACGAAAAGCTGAAGGAAAATGGTGCAAACGTAGCTCTTAAGCTTTATGACGACTGTCGCCACGAGCTTGTGAATGAGCTTAACAGACAGCAGGTGTATGAGGATATCCTCACAGCACTCAGGAAAACTCTTGAAATATAAAATCAGGGAAGTGATTTAGTTGTTTGCAAGTATAAACAGTATGGGACTTTTGGGGCTTAATGCCTATCCTGTATATGTCGAAATAGAAGCAAGCCGCGGCCTTGAAAGCCTCGATATAGTAGGACTCGCCGACGTTGCTGTAAAGGAAAGCCGTGAGCGTATAAGAAGTGCGTTCCGTTCGTCGCAGGTGCCTTTTCCGAAGCAGAGAATTATGATTAACCTCGCCCCTGCCGATGTCAAGAAATCAGGCTCTGTGCACGATTTGGCAATCGCAGTGGCTATCCTTACAGCACAGGGGATTGTCAGCGATAAGCAGATAGAAAAGGCGTGCTTTATCGGTGAGGTTTCACTCGGCGGAGAAATACGCTCTGTAAACGGTGTCCTGCCTATGACCCTTACCGCAAAGGCAAACGGTATGACAGATATATATGTCCCTTCGCAAAATGCCTTTGAAGCCTCTGTCGTAGAAGGTATAAATGTATATGGCGTCGATTCCCTCGCAGAGCTTATATTGCATTTTGCAGGAAAAGCCGATATCCCGCCAATGAAAAAGTATGTCGCAAAGGCAACCGACTATTTCTCAGAGCTCGACTTTGCCGATGTGAAAGGTCAGCAGACAGCAAAGAAAGCACTCGAAATCGCAGCATGCGGAGGACACAACGTGCTTATGGTCGGCTCTCCGGGTTCAGGTAAAAGTATGCTCGCCAAAAGAATGCCGTCAATACTTCCGCAGATGACCTTTGACGAGTCAATCGAAACTACAAATATCCATTCCATTTCAGGAATACTCAATCCCGATACACCGCTCGTGACAAAAAGACCTTTCCGTTCACCGCACCATACAATCTCTCCCGCAGGTCTCAGCGGCGGCGGTTCTGTCCCGAAGCCCGGCGAAATCTCGCTTGCACATAACGGACTGCTGTTTCTGGACGAGCTCGCAGAGTTTTCAAGACAAACTCTCGAAATCCTGCGTCAGCCCCTTGAGGACCAGAAGGTGACTATCTCAAGAGTCTCAGGAAGCATTACATACCCTTGCTCGATTATGCTTATCGCAGCTATGAATCCTTGCCCCTGCGGATATTACGGACATCCGACTAAAAAGTGTATCTGTACTCCAAAGCAGGTTTCGGGCTACCTCTCTAAAATAAGCGGACCTGTCCTCGACAGATTTGATATCCACCTCGAAGTCGCCCCCGTAGAGTATGACAGCCTCTCGTCAAAGATTAAAGAGGAATCCTCCGAGGCAATAAGGGAAAGAGTCCAGAGAGCGAGAGAAATCCAGAACGAAAGATATAAGGGTACAGCAGTTACCTGTAACGCTAGAATTACTTCGGATATTCTCCACGAGGTGTGTGTTATGACAGACGACGCCAACGAAATGCTCAGAGGTGTCTTCGATAAGCTCGGACTCTCCGCAAGAGCCTACGACAGAATCCTCAAGGTAGCAAGAACAATAGCCGATATGGACTCAAGCGATGTCATAGATAAGAAGCATATCGCCCAGGCTGTCAGATACAGAAGCCTCGACAGAAAGTACTGGAACTGACACTTTCAGATGTAGTTTAACCGTAAAATGCAAACACAAAACCAATTAACGAAAATTTTACAATTTTCCGATTGTGCATAATTTCCATACAGCCGTGTTTCCGAAGAAGGAAATATGGCTGTTTTGCTGTTTTCGGGAAAAAGGGGCTTTGATTCGTTGACCTGTCCTTAAGTTTGTACTATAATTATAAACTGAATCATAATGGATTGATAGCCTCATTTTGCGAAAAAAGCCGCAGGAAAAAGGCACAGATTCTCTATGAAAGCCGACTCAGAAAGCCAAAGAAAACGGCGTTTTCTGAGCGAAAATCAATATATTCTTTAAGGAGTGATTGAGCCAATGGTGAATGTCAAGGACGTAAAGCTCGGTAAGAATGTCCGTAAGAGCTTTGCCAAGATTAATGAAGTCTTGGAAATGCCTAATCTTATCGAGGTCCAGAAGAATTCGTACAAATGGTTTCTCGAGGAAGGTCTCAGAGAGGTATTCCGTGACGTATCAGCAATAACTGACTATAACGGAACACTTGAGCTTAACTTCATCGACTACCGTATCGACGACACACCTAAGTACACTGTTGCGGAATGTAAGGAAAGAGATGTAACCTATGCCGCACCACTGAGAGTCGTAGCAAGACTCACAAACACAGAAACCGGAGAAATCAAGGAAAGCGAAGTTTTCATGGGCGACTTCCCGCTTATGACAGACAGCGGAACCTTCGTAATCAACGGTGCTGAAAGAGTTATCGTTTCTCAGCTTGTCCGTTCACCGGGCGTGTATTTTGCAAGCGATAAGGACAAGTCCGGTAAGGACCTGTTCAAGTCTACTGTTATCCCTAACAGAGGTGCTTGGCTTGAATACGAGATGGACTCTAACGATATCACATACGTGCGTATCGACAAGAACAGAAAAATTCCTCTCACAACATTTATCAGAGCTCTCGGTATCGGCACAAATGACGAAATCGAGCAGACCTTCGGTAATGACGAAAGACTTAACCTCACAATTTTACAGCGTGACGCTACTGCAAACAGAGAGGAAGATCTCCTCGAGGTTTACAGAAAGCTCCGTCCGGGCGAGCCTCCAACGGTAGAAAGCGCTGTTACACACCTCAATAACCTCTTCTTTGATGCTAAGAGATATGACCTGTCACGCTTCGGACGTTATAAGTATAATAAGAAGCTCGGCATCGGCTCAAGACTCTCAGGCCACGTTCTTTCACAGCCTGTAGTAAATGAGCTTACAGGCGAGGTGCTCGCTGAAGCAGGCGATTTCATCGACTTTGCAAAGGCTATGGAAATCGAGCAGGCAGGTGTTTACGAAGCATTCGTAAAGGTAGAGGTAAAGGAATACCTCCCATCTGAAACAGGCGAGCTCGTTTTAAAGACAAGAGAAAAGGAAGTCAAGATTATCGGTAACGGTATGGTCGATATCAGCGGCTATGTTGCTGAAGACCTCACTGACTTCGGTATAAATGAAAAGGTTTCCTTCCGTGTGCTCAAGGATATCATCGAAACAAACGAAACTGCTGAGGATATCGTTGAAGCATGCAAGACAAGAGTTGATGAGCTTATCCCTAAGCATATCATTCTCGACGATATCGTAGCTTCAATTTCCTACTACCTCAACCTCATCGACGGTGTAGGTACTGTTGACGATATCGACCACCTCGGAAACAGACGTATCAGAAGCGTAGGCGAGCTGCTCCAGAATCAGTTCAGAATCGGCTTCACAAGAATGGAAAGAGTTATCCGTGAGAGAATGAATACTCAGTCTCAGGACGTTGAAGCTCTCACACCAACCGCTCTTATCAATATCAGACCTATCACTGCTGCAATCAAGGAATTCTTCGGTTCATCACCGCTTTCTCAGTTCATGGACCAGACAAACCCTCTTGCAGAGCTTACACATAAGAGAAGACTTTCTGCCCTCGGCCCTGGCGGTCTCTCAAGAGACAGAGCCGGATTCGAGGTTCGTGACGTACACTATTCTCATTACGGAAGAATGTGTCCTATCGAAACTCCTGAAGGTCCTAACATCGGTCTTATCTCATACCTCGCTTCCTTCGCAAGAATCAACGAGTACGGCTTCATCGAAGCTCCTTACAGAAGAGTAGATAAGGAAACAGGCGTTGTAACAGACGAAGTTGTTTATATGACTGCCGATGTAGAAGACTCATTTATGGTTGCTCAGGCAAACGAACCTCTCACTGAAGAAGGAAAGTTTGCTAACGATAAGGTTAAGGGACGTTTCCGTGACCAGATTCTTGAAATCGACAAGAACAAGATTGACTTCATGGACGTTTCTCCTAAGATGGTAGTATCAGTTGCTACCGCTATGATTCCGTTCCTCGAAAACGACGACGCAAACCGTGCCCTCATGGGCTCTAACATGCAGCGTCAGGCTGTTCCTCTGCTCAAGACAGAGTCACCAATCGTTGGTACAGGTATGGAATATAAGGCTTGTCTCGATTCAGGTGTCGCTGTTGTTTCTACAGCAGGCGGTATCGTTGAAAACGTAAGCGCAGACAAGATTGAGGTTAGAGAGGATAATGGCGAGCTCCATACCTACGACCTCATTAAGTTCAAGCGTTCAAATGCAGGAACATGTACAAACCAGCGTCCTATCGTTGATAAGGGCGAGAGAATTGAAGCTCACCAGGTAATCGCAGACGGACCTGCAACCTGCAACGGCGAAATTTCCCTCGGTAAGAATGCCCTCATCGGCTTTATGACATGGGAAGGCTATAACTACGAAGACGCCGTTCTGCTTAACGAAAACCTCGTAAAGCAGGATAAGTATACCTCTGTCCACATCGAAGAGTATGAACTCGAGTGCCGTGATACAAAGCTCGGCCCTGAGGAAATTACAAGAGATATCCCTAACGTTGGCGAGGATGCCCTCAAGGACCTCGACGAGGACGGTATCATCAGAATCGGTGCAGAAGTAAGAGCAGGCGATATCCTCGTAGGTAAGGTAACTCCTAAGGGAGAAACCGAGCTTACTGCTGAAGAAAGACTCCTCAGAGCTATCTTCGGTGAAAAGGCAAGAGAAGTAAGAGATAACTCTCTTAAGGTTCCACACGGTGAAGCAGGCGTTATTATCGACGTTAAGGTGTTCACAAGAGATAACTGCGACGAGCTCGCTCCGGGCGTAAATAAGCTCGTAAGATGCTATATCGCACAGAAGAGAAAGATTTCTGTCGGCGACAAGATGGCCGGCCGTCACGGTAATAAGGGTGTAGTTTCAAGAATTCTTCCACAGGAAGATATGCCGTTCCTCGAAGACGGTACTCCACTCGATATCTGTCTTAACCCTCTGGGCGTACCTTCACGTATGAATATCGGTCAGGTTCTTGAAGTTCATCTCGGTATGGCTGCAAGCAAGCTCGGCTGGAAGATTATGACCCCTGTATTCGACGGCGCACACGAAGCAGATATCCGTGAGTGCTTCAGACAGGCAGGTCTCCCTGAAGACGGAAAGACAGTCCTCTACGACGGACGTACA
>JAFQLH010000028.1 GCA_017396665.1 Oscillospiraceae bacterium
GAGTTTCTTCCCACGACTGCCGAACGGCAAACACAAGAAGTTCAACGTCTATGCGGAAACGAAAGAGTAGTGTGAAATCAAACTCGCTGAGATGATTGCCGAAAAGAAAGCGAAACTAAAAGAGGGCGTCGACTAAGGCGCCCTCAAAAAATGGTTTGCAGTAAACAAAGAAAAATAATACCATATCTTTCTTTATTCATAACATAAGCTACCTGCAATATGTCCTGTAGTATTGTTAGATTTCAGAGAGTATTCGAGAAGGATTTTTCCATCAACGGGCTTAATTAATAAAACCTTGTCAAGCCACAAAGTCTCGTTTGGACGTAAAGCCCCAATAGTAAAACTGAACTCTCGTTCTGTGCCTTCATCAATATCTTGAATAAACTCTTGTAATTCTTCTTCATAGTCATCCTCGTTAGAAGCGGGTGTGGATAGGCGACCAAAAGCATCTAAAGTAGGAATTTCAAAATGTGGAGTATATGGCGTTATATCTTGTGGTACAGAATAATCATGTTGGATTTCGCTATTCTCTGGCAAAGCCAATAATTCCTTTACTAAATGCTCATCATACACATGTCCTTCTAAACCATTATACGCAGGATCAAAAAATCGTGAAGTTGGCAATACTGGGATTCCTTGAACAACTTTAATCGAAATCGATAACCTCTCATCAAGTTTGGTTGATGCGTTCGTTATCGCCAGAGGAATTATCATCACATCGTCAAACAAAGACTTGAACATTTCCCTCAATTCAAGAATCAAAAGCAAATGTTTCAAATTGCATATAAGGTTATATTTTTCTTTTTCATCGTCAGAGCCTTCAAGTACAAGTGAATTATAAGAAAACAGGGGAGTTGTTTCCTTTAAGTCGGCTAAATAATAAAAATCATCCGGTAGCTCAATATCCAAATGTTTTTTAATCCTCTCAGCCAAAAAGTCTTTCTCTATAACAACATCATGCGCCTTGGACATTTTTTGAGAAAATTTTTTCGATAGTACGGGGTCACTAAAAATGTCCGACACAGTCATGTTTTCCGTTAGCGTATCAAAGTCATCGTCACAAACAACTGCATTTTTTTCGGGAAGATGGATTCGAGATATTTTTTCAACGAGTTTTTTTGCATCCTCTAAAATACTTTGAGTCTTTTGAGTATATGCAGTGAGAGCAACTTCATTATAAGGAATTATTTTGCTTTCAACATGAGCGTTGGCAAAATTATACCCACCAATAATGTGGTGAGAAAAACCCACTCTTGCAATAGGCTTATCGATATAAGCCAAGACGGATTCTTTTATTATTTCTGCAATTTGTGCTAATTTTTGTTTTCTAGTACTACCATCATAACAAAAATCGGTTATTCTTCTATGGTTTAAATCGAAAGGAAGTTGTGATACTGCGCCAAATTTTGTGTTAGCAAGACAAATACATCTATCCCAGGTAAGTCGTGCTGCAGCATAACCTAATTCGAGTATAACATTGGGGTTTGGAATGTGCTTTACAATAGGATCTTCGCCGTCCTCGACAGGTATAGAATACTGCCCAACAATACTAACATCGGCGATAAATAAATCGCAGTTATCAATTTTTTCGAAAATTGAATTCATAATATCAGGAGTACCTAAACGGTTTCGAGTCGCTTCATCTGGTACAAGTATTATTGAATCGGGTAAAATACTCTTTGCAATCTCAATGCTTTCTTCAATAAAGCGTGTTGTTTGATTGGCGGGTAAATCTGATTGCCAAGAAAAAAAGACTTTAAATTCCTTTGCCATTTCTACACCTCACATCTACATTATAGGCGATGTTGAAAAACAGCCTTAGTAATCCAAGGACTACTAAGGCTGTTGGTCGGAGTGACAGGGTTCGAACCTGCGGCCTCAACATCCCAAATGTCGCGCGCTCCCAACTGCGCCACACCCCGATTTTGTATTGAATTTTTATGTTTTTGCGTAGAAGTGGGACAAACTGTGGTCAAACGCAAATTCCACGCGGTTTTGCGTTTTTCAAAAGTGCGGAAAGTCCGCATAAACAAAGGCTTTTCGGGACTTTTGCTTTTATATGGCAATTCGTGCTAGGCACGCTCCCAAACCATTCGCTTTACCAGATTAGTCACGTACTAGTTTATTTAATTGTATCAAAGAGGTATTGAAAAGTCAAGTTCCGTAGAGAAGTCATATATAGGACCAAACTCTAAAGCAAGCATCTCCCCAGCAACACATACTTTCTCTCACTCTCGTTATGCTTTACGGCTATTTCAGAGATGCGGGAAGAAATTGCCCGCCCATTTGTGAGCCCTTTTCACAAAGAATCATCTTAAACCGAACATATAAAAAGGGAGGTGACCGATTCTGGCCACCGTCCTTTAATAATTACTATGTCGAGCGTATTATACTTTAAAACAACAAGCTGTTACTCGCTCTGTTTTGGCGTTTACTTTAAAATAGCAAAGGTTGTCGGAAGAATACCATTAGCATTGTAGGGGAGTAAATACTTGCGGCCATACAAAATTGCGACAGGTGCGGATATAGCATCTTCAAACAGACGCAGATAAGCCATATCCTTTGCGGATTTCTTCAGGTGTACAGGAACATGATTTTTCAGAATCTTTGTAACTGTGTCCATTAACTTCTCAGCTTCATCAGCAATCTGAGAAGCTGTGTCAGCAAAAATACCCTTCAGTGCATCGTACTGCTCCGTTGTAAATACAGGAATGTTTACAAAGAGTCCGTCATCATTTGAAAAAACATAACCCTTACGAACCATATCTGCTGCCGCAGCTTTGTCGTTGTCGCTGAAATGTCCTGTGTTGCCCTTGGCGATATCCAGAAACACATTAGCTACATTCTTCTGATTAAAGTAGTAGTGATGTACCATCTCTCCATTGATAGGGAAATCCATAAACTGCACATAATCGCCGTCGTTATTCGTGGTATTGGAAGCACCGAAGTAAAATTCCGACGTCCACGAGGTATGCTCGCCGTTTTCAGCACCCCATACAAAGCGTTCGTCACCGAATTTGTCCTTAGGATATACTATCTCAATCTTGCTTTGCAGGATTTCTATTACCGCCCTGTAGAGAACAAAGCTTACCATTTGCCAGGCAAAGGAATTGCTGTTCATATCAGCTCCGTAAAAGCCGAGTGCACGGACATCCTTTTCATATTTAGTAACAGCATCGCTCAGCAAATCCGCAATCTTTTCTCTGAGCCCGGTTGTCTTGTTGTTTACTTCCGTAGCAAAGTCCTTTGTAAATATTACAATGTTGGTGTAATATCTGTTTCCGTCCTTTTTCAGAAGCTCGTATTCACAAAGCTCCTCAAGCTTATCCTCCATATACGGTAAAGAGACGCCAATCTCCAGGCTTATCTGCTCCGCACTGAGTTTATCGTTGTAGCAGGCAAACAGGATATTCTGAGATATTTTGCTGTCACATAAGTGATAATAGCGGTTTGTACCAAAGCCCCAGTACATAAGTGAAAGTCCTTTAGGGTTATAGCTCTGCTGACCGTAGTTTCGTTCCATATTCATACCTTCTTTCAGAATTTGTCGTGATTTGAAAAGCAGGTATTTTACCATGCTTTCACTGATGGAGAGGTGATTGGATATTTCAAAGCAGGATTTGTTTTCAATGTAGTACAAGACAACAGCTTTTCGATATTTTTCAGAGAGCAACGTCAATTCACGGCGAAGCAGATACATCGTGGAATCATCTTCTTCAAAAAGCTCTGCTGTATCGGGGATATTGTCAGTCAGCTCGCATTCCTTGTTTCTTGCTCTGCGTTTACACCACTGCTTATATACATTGCCTGCAACCGACCATATAAAACCGTAAACCGCATCAACATTGCGTATTTTATCAGAGGATTTGTATACTTCCAGAATGATATCCTGAGCCAAATCTTCAGCTTCAAAATGATTCGATGTTCTGGCACTGCAGTATGATAAAAGAGTCTTTGCTATCTCTTTAATCTTTGTATCAAGTTCTTGCTTATCCAATTGTACACCTCCTTTTTCATCATCACCGGTGATTTCACTTATATAGTGGAACGAAACCTGCTACGGTTAAACTTTCGCAGAAAATTTTTTCAGACTTTTTGTCCCCCCGGTAGGTTCTTTAAGCTTTCCGTTATTGAGAAGAGTTGTAATTTTGATTTATGTAAAACCATTATACTTCAGATTCCGTTTTTCATCAACTGTGATTTGTGAAGCAAGACAGAATAACCCCGATATTTTTTGCAAAAAGAACTCAGTTCTTTTTAAGAAAAAAACAAACATGCCACCGTATCTTAGCGATATGGTGGCTGTCTGTTTATGGAGGAGTAATTTATGAAAAAAGACTTTAACTGATTTTAAGAGTGTATTTTCCGTCTTCAAAGTCAACTGTGAATACACTTGAAGGGGCAGGGTCGTCGGCAATAATTGCCCTTGCGATAAGCGTCTCGACCTTTCGCTGAATAAGACGCTTGAGTGGTCTTGCACCGTAAACCGAGTCGTAGCCCTCATCTATAAGAGCGGATTTAGCATTGTCTGTGAGTATGAGCGAGAGCTGTTTTTCTGAAAGTCTCTGCGAAAGCTCTGCAATCATAAGGTCAACAATGCCCGTAATTTCACGCTTTGTGAGAGGCTTGTAGAACACAGTTTCATCAAGCCTGTTTAAAAACTCAGGTCTGAAGGAGCGACGCAGAAGTGCGTTAACCTGCTCCTTGGCGTTCTCTGAAATCTCACCGTCATCACCTATGCCCTCAAGGATAATGTCAGAGCCGAGATTTGAAGTAAGAATAATAATCGTGTTCTTGAAATCAACAGTCCTGCCCTGCGAGTCGGTGATTCTTCCGTCGTCAAGCACCTGCAAAAGTACGTTGAAAACGTCAGGGTGAGCCTTTTCAATCTCGTCGAAAAGTACAACCGAGTACGGCTTTCTTCTTACCGCCTCAGTAAGCTGACCGCCTTCTTCGTAACCGACATAGCCCGGAGGCGCTCCGATAAGTCTGCTTACCGAGAACTTTTCCATGTATTCCGACATATCTATTCTTACAATGTTCTTTTCATCATCAAAAAGTGCCTGTGCAAGTGCCTTTGCAAGCTCAGTCTTACCAACACCCGTAGGTCCCATGAACCAGAACGAGCCGACAGGTCTGTTCGGGCTCTGAATACCTGCCCTCGCACGAAGAATTGCCTGCGAAACCTTTTCAACAGCCTCCTGCTGACCGATAACCCTGCGGTGAAGAATGTCCTCCATCGCAAGAAGCTTTTCTCTCTCGCCCTCCATCAGCTTTGAAACAGGAATACCTGTCCAGCGACCGATGATTTTTGCGATTTCTTCCTCTGTAACCTTGTCACGCAAAAGCGAGTCAGACGAGGACTTCTTGTCTTCCGCCGCCTTTTCAAGCTCTTCAAGCTGATTTACAAGGGAAGGGAGCTTGCCGTATTTGAGCTCCGCCGCTTTTTCAAGGTCGTATTCTCTCTGAGCCTTTTCAATCTGTGAGTTTACGCTCTCGATTTCTTCTCTGAGCTTTCTTACAGAGGAAATAGACGACTTCTCGTTTTCCCACCTTGCCTTCATCTGTGCAAAGCTGTCACGAAGCTCCGAAAGCTCCTTCTGTATTTCTTCAAGATGCTCGGTGGAAAGCTTGTCCGATTCCTTCTTGAGTGCAGCTTCTTCAATTTCAAGCTGCATAATCTTTCTTGAAATTTCGTCAAGCTCTGACGGCATCGAGTCCATCTCAGTCTTTATCATAGCGCACGCCTCGTCAATAAGGTCAATCGCCTTGTCGGGGAGGAATCGGTCTGTGATGTATCTGTTTGAAAGGGTAGAAGCGGCAATAATTGCGCTGTCCTGGATTTTAACACCGTGATAAACCTCGTATCTTTCCTTGAGACCACGGAGTATGGATATTGTGTCTTCAACAGTCGGCTCGTCAACGAGCACAGGCTGGAAACGTCTTTCAAGGGCCGCATCCTTTTCGATGTACTGGCGGTACTCGTTTAAGGTTGTAGCACCGATACAGTGAAGCTCGCCCCTGGCAAGCATCGGCTTTAAAAGGTTGCCCGCATCCATAGCTCCGCCGTTTTTACCTGCACCGACAATTGTGTGAAGCTCGTCGATAAAGAGAATGATTTTCCCCTCGCTCTTCTTTATTGCAGAAAGCACCGCCTTGAGCCTTTCTTCGAACTCGCCCTGATACTTGGCACCCGCAATAAGTGCACCCATATCGAGAGAGAAAACCTGCCTGTCACGAAGATTGTTAGGAACGTCGCCCCTCACAATTCTGAGTGCAAGTCCCTCTGCGATAGCAGTCTTACCGACGCCCGGTTCACCGATGAGAACAGGGTTGTTTTTTGTCTTTCTTGAAAGTATGCGGATAACGTTTCTTATCTCGTTGTCCCTGCCGATAACAGGGTCAAGCTTCTGCTTCCTTGCAAGCTCAACAAGGTCTGAGCCGTACTTCTTGAGGACGTCGTAGGTGTCCTCGGGTGTGTCAGAGGTAACTCTCGTGTTGCCCCTTACCTGCGCAAGCTTTTCCATAAACGAGTCCTTTGAAAGACCGTGATTCTTGAAAATTCCCGAAAGCTTGTCGCTCGGCTTGTCGATAACCGAAAGCATAATGTGTTCTACAGAAACATACTCGTCCTTCATCTGCTTTGCAATGTTCTCCGAAAGAACAAGGCACTCGTTGACAAGCGACGACACATATATAGAATCTGCAGGTCTGCCCGAGCCGGAAACTCTCGGCATTGCTTCGATAACCTTCATTACGTCGTTTTTAAGTGACGCAGACGAAATTCCCATTCCGTCAAGCATCTGCGAAATAAGGCTGTCGCCGTCCTCGATAAGAGCATACATAAGATGCTCCTGTTCAACCTGGTTGCTCTGGTATTCGGTCGCAAGGCTGTTTGAACGCCTTATCGCCTCAAGTGATTTTTTAGTGAAATTCTGTGCATTCATTTTTGATTCCTCCCGTGAGAAAGCCCGTTGTCGAATGGGTCTTGTCTTGTTAAACTGAAATTCTGTCCTTCTTTAAAAAGCTGATGTAAGCCCTTGTGATAGCGTCGCATACAGCATCAATATCGCCCTTTTCAGAAAGATAAAGCTTAACGCTTCTGTTGAAAAGGTCTATGTAGTCTGTGATTGCCTTCGCCATAGCGTCGGGGCTGGTGTTGTCTGACGGCAGGTCAACAAGCCTGCGATACACTCCGCCCTTTAGCTCGCATACAATATTCTTGCCCGTTAATGACCTTTCTATGCCAAGCCAGAGCTTTATGAACTGCGCATAGTCCGAAAGAAGCTGTGCATTCTGCGTGCGAAGGGTAGCCCTTATCTCACCGAGATGCTCCTTGCTCCTGTACAAAAGAACATTGTAGCGTATAGTCGGGTTGTACTTGTATTTGAGTGCCGAAACCGCCGTGAAGGCATTGTCTCCGCTTCCGAGAAGAAAACGGAACTCATTCGCAAACGAGTTCATCTGCTCCCCGATAAGCTCGTAGAGATTCTTCATCCTCTGCTCAGGCGTAACCATAGAAACGTATTCGGCAAGTATCTGATTTATAAGTCCGCTTCTCGATAGATTCATTAGCTTTGCCCTTGAATCTATCTTGTCTATAACGTCATCAGATAATATAAGACTGTACATGCTCTTGTTCAAACTCGTCACCTCGTGATTATTAACTCGTAAATATTGTTATATAATTCTTGCTACGAGTTTATGATAACACACCGACGAGTTTTTGTCAACCCCCAAAATAAAATTTTTTTCAGTCTCCATCCCGTAGAGGACTTTTTGCGTTTTATCGGGGGAAACCTTTCTGAAGAAAGTTTATCCCCCCTAAATTGCCCCCATTACAAAGACTTCTAATATAATTTCAGCCCCATAGGGTACTCATCAGAAAGAGAACTGAATTTAAACTCTTTGTTTTAATGATGTACACCCTATGGGGCTGAAATTGTGTCAAAAGTTTTAGGAAAGGAGTTTGAGGAATAACCCTTTTTCAAAAGGGTTTTCCTCAATAGAGCACAAAAAAGCTTCTACGGATGGATACCGCAGAAGCTTTTGGATTTTGATTATTCGACTGAGATGATATAGTAGTAAACAGGCTGACCGCCGTTCACAACGCTGACCTCAAGACCTGGGAACTTATCCTCAACCTGAGCTGCGAGGGCGTTTGCCATATCCTCGGTGATATCCTCGCCGTAGATGATAGTAACAAATGAGCTGTCGCTCTTTACAAGCTTCTTTGTGAGCTTGTAAGCGGCCTTAGGGAGGTCCTTTTCAACGAAAGAAAGCTTGCCGTTTTCAAGAGCCAAGATTTCGCCCTTCTTGATGTCGTGGCCTTCGAAGTCTGAATCTCTTGCAGCAAATGTGAGCTGACCTGTCATAACGCTGTTGAGTGCGTCTGTCATATTATTTGAGTTATCCTTGAAATCAGCATCAGGGTCAAAAGCGAGCATAGCCGAGATACCCTGAGGGATTGTTCTTGTCTGGAGAACGCATACCTTTCTGTCCTTTACAAGCTTTGCAGCCTGTTCAGCAGCCATGATGATGTTCTTGTTGTTAGGAAGAACGAACACCTGCTTTGCAGGGCAGGAGCAGATAGCAGCGTAGATGTTGTCTGTTGAAGGGTTCATTGTCTGACCGCCGCTTACTACGCAGTCAACGCCGATATCCTTAAACATTTCTTCAAGGCCCTTACCTGCAGATACAGCAACAAAGCCGTAGTCGTTCTCAGGCTTTGCAGGAACGAACTCCTGCTTTGCATCCTGCTTGCGCTGCTTGTGCTGAAGCTTCATATTCTCAATCTTAGGGAGATTGATATAACCGAACTCAAGACCCTTCTGAATAGCCTTCCCCGGGTCATTAGTGTGAACGTGAACCTTGATGATTTCATCATCATCAACAACTACAACACAGTCGCCGATTGTTTCAAGGTAAGCTCTGAGCTTGCTTGGGTCCTTTGAATCCTCGCTCTTTGTGATGAGCATTTCTGTGCAGTATGTGAAGTTGATAACCTCATCGAAATCTCCGACAGTAGAGGAGAAGGTGTCAACAGTAATCTTCTTTGCTTCGCCTGCAGCAGGCTCAACAATCTTTCCGCCCTTGAATACATCGAGCATAGCCTCGAAGATTATGAGAAGTCCCGCACCGCCTGCGTCAACAACGCCTGCCTTCTTGAGAGCAGGGAGCAGGTTAGGAGTGTCATCGAGAGCAACCTTACAAGCCTTGCAGACCTCTTCCCAGAGCTGAGCTTCGTCAGTTACCTTTCCTTCGAGTGACTTAGCCTTTTCGTAGCCAAGTCTTGCAACTGTAAGAATTGTACCCTCAGTAGGGTTCATAACAGCCTTGTATGCATTTTCAACGCCGAGTCTGAGAGCCTCGGTAAGTCCCTCGCAGTCAGCCTCAGTTTTACCTGCAAGGCCCTTTGAGAAGCCTCTGAAGATAAGAGAAAGGATAACGCCCGAGTTACCTCTTGCGCCTCTGAGAAGTGCAGAAGCGGTAGACTTTGCAACCTGAGCCGCAGTAACATCGTCGTCCGTAATCTTAAGCTCTGAAACACAGCTTCCGATAGTCATGGACATATTTGTACCTGTATCTCCGTCAGGTACAGGGAAAACGTTAAGCTCGTCAACTGATTTTTTATTGTTTGCAATAGAATATGCGCCGCTTATAATAGCGTCACGAAGAATCTTTCCGTTAATCACTTGAATCCTCCTCGGTTACGACTGCATAGAGTCAATATAAACATTGACCTTTGAGACCTCAATACCGGCTTCTTCCTCAACCGTAAAGCGAACCTTATTGATAATGCTGTCTACGATTGCGGTAATGTTTATGCCATAAGAAACGGTAATATGCAAATCGACAATAAGTGTATTATTGTTCTGACGAATAATAACACCGTTGTCAATTGCGTCTTCGCAGCCCAGAAGAGAACGGATACCCTGAACAGGGCCGTAGGAATTCATTCCGGCAACACCAAAGCAGCTTGCTACGGTTGTCGCAATAAGCTTTTTGAGATAATTTGAAGAAAGCTCGATGCGTCCGATGTGATTGTTAACTTTTATCATACACAATTCACTCCTTATATTTTTCGTCATAACATAGCGATTATATTATAACATACAGCCGTGCTTTTTGCAAGCGTGAGCAGTTATTTTCGTGATTATTTACATATAAGGGGCAGATAATCAAACTAAGCTTAACTATTTATTATTATAAATCAGAATGAATGTTGACGCTTACAACACACGGTTCATCTATAAGAATATTATCATAAAGATTATCCGTAAACGGATACTGCGACAGGCAAAGCTTCTCAAGTCTCAGAAAGTCGCAGTTATCAGCCCTGTCAAGTGCCTCAAGCGTGTCGTAGCACAGCTCTTCTATAAGCTCTGCCGATTTTTCCGCAGCCGCATTGTAATCAACATCTGTCCTTGAAGATTCAATAATCCTCATGGACACCTCAAGATAAAGTATAAGATTATATTCTCCTTTTTTGTCACGGGTAAGGGAAAGCTTGCTTCTTGACAGGGAAAGTGAAACTGTGTAATCTGCGTCATCTGTCTTTATGGACTTTTTTGTAGTGTCTATGCTCCCCTCAAGCCAGCAAAGCCCCTCTGTCAGCCTCTCGTTTGCAACTAAAACAACCTTGCCCTCCTGCAAAAGCCTTGTCCCCTTGAAAACAAACTTAGGCTCAGCCTGTGCCTCACCCGACGAACCCGAATTGTCAGAGTCCTGCTTTTGTGATGGCTTTTTGCTTTTCTCTACCGATATCACAGGCAACGGCAGAACGCTTTTGTCTATTATCGAGTTTGCCGCAGAAAGAAGGTCTGTTTCAAGTGCCGCACCGTTTTCGGTTGCAGTTTCAATAATGTTTTGTACCGCAACCGCAGTTTCAACGTCGTTTAAAAGCTGTACCTTCATTATCTCCTCGGCGGTGTTTTCTGCCGTGAGAACTGCCGTTCCGAGGTAAGTCTGCTCGTCTGCAATAAAGCTGCCGAGAATATCTCCCAGCGGATAAGACAGAAGCTCCCTGCCGATAACAATATACTTTGTGTGACCTGTGTTTATCTGTCTGCCGAGGCTTTGTTCAATTTTGCCCATAGCCTCGCTTACAGTGTCTGCCTCGGCAAAGACAACAGCGGTGTTTGACTTGCTCGGGTCGATAGGACTTGCAGAGCCGGAGCCCATCGACTGAAACACCTGCGCCGTAACCTTAAACCTTTCGTTTTCACCCTTGTCAATGCCGATTGCGGAAATTATAGCCTGTGTTTCAAGCCTTGCAACCTCCGTGCAGGATGAGAGCGAAAAACAGCATATGAGCATCATGAGAGAAATAAGCGTTGCGTGTAGCCTTTTCATTTTGCCCGTTCCTTTCTGTGAAGTAGTAAAACAAGCGGAATAATCCCCGTCAGCAGTATCACGGCAGTCCCTGCAACAAAAAACCGCTTTACATAATTCCATAGGTCATGCCACAGCAAAAGTGCCGATACTGCGAATATCGAAAGCGACAGAATGTAGCAAAGCCTCCGTCTGTTGCACTTTGGCAAAGCGTACTGAACGCAAACTGACAATGCCCATATGAGAGCAGACAGATGGCATATCCCCGTCATTGTCCAGACAATGAGAAAAACAGGGTCAAATCTCGCTATTATGGAGGTGTCAGAGTAGGAGCTTAAGTGGAAAAACGGTAGCTGTGCCGTCGTTGCGTATGAGCCGAGAATAGAGGTGTATAAATACACTATCAGAGAAACAGCGGCGTATTTCAGCCAGACAAAGGATATAAGCGGTGCAGCCCGTCTGCTCCCTAGGTTCGGAAGAAGGAAGCAGGCGAGCACGAGTGACGAACCTCTGCCAAGACTTTGATAGGCAGAGCGTATGATACGGTCAAAGGTGTTGTTTGAATACAGCGTAAGATTTGTGCTGTCTATATCGCCGTGGCTTCCGAGAACAACGATAAACAGCATTATCACAAACAGAAACAGCGTTATCACGCTTGTCCTTGTGAGCGGTCTGATGCCGAGAGATGCAATGTATGAGCATACAACCGCCATTGAAAGTATAACAGCCGTGCTGAAGCTGAATACAGGGAACGCAAAGCTCACAAAGTGCGAAAAGTCACAAAGCACCTTGACCGCAGAAAGCGAAAAGAACAGCCCGTAAACTGCCGTCAGAAGCACCCCCACAGGCTTGGACACGCAGTAGCCGACAGTAAGAATGTTCTTGTCGGGAAAACGCCTTGCAAGTATGAGAGGCGGAGCTATAAGAACAAGCTGTATCAAAGCGGACAAAAGCCCGCCTGCTATCGTTATAAGCGGATTGTCGTTGCCTGTAGGGGTGTATGTCATAGTGACAAAAAGCCTGCTTAAAATGAGCAGAGAGATAAATTGTGCTGACGTTATCTTTTTCATTGCCCTTTAACCTGCCTTTTCTCCCGAATCGCTGAAATCCGATACAAGCGTTTCTTCCGATGCCTGCTTTTTAAAGCCCTGTCTGAGAACAAGCCTGCTGATACCCTTTCTTGAAAACGGCGAAATGGGTGCAGAGTAGGGGATGTCCATATCGCTCACAGCACAGATGTTTGCAATAACCGCCGTCGTAACAAGGCTTATACCGTAAAGTCCCGACAGACCGCCGGCAATTATCATAATAATTCTGAGCACCGAGGTCTGCTGATTGAGTGACGGAATAACAAACGAGGCAGTCGCAGTAAGTCCTATTATTATGAGTATCGGCGCAGAAATAAGACCGCTGCTTACCGCCGCATCTCCGATTATAAGCCCACCGACAATCGACACCGCACCGCCGATGTTTTTCGGCATTCTTATCCCTGCTTCTCGCAGAATTTCATACATAAGCGTTATTATCACAACATCAAAAACAAGCGGATAAGGCGTCGCCTGCTCGGAAACCACGAGGCTTATAAGAAGCTTGTAGGTGAACGTCTCCGAGTGAAAGGTAGCAAGAGCCACATATATTCCCGGCAGCATAACTGTCAGAAAGAACGCCAGATACTTTATAGCCCTGATGTAGAAAACATAAAACGGCCTGTTTGCATAGTCGTCAACAGTCGAGAAGTTGTCAACAAAGAACGACGGAACAAGAAGTGCAAACGGTGTTCCGTCAATGATGATTCCGACCTTTCCCTCGCACAGCCATCTGCAGAAGGCATCGGGGCGGTCGGTAGACTGAATGTCTGTGAAAAGGCTTCGCTCGGATTTTATTAAGAACGGTGTGACATAACCGCTTGTCAGTATAGCATCAAGCTTTATCGACGAAAGCCTGCGTCTTACAGAGTCAACAAGCTCAGAGGACGCCCTGTCTGCCATGTATGCAATGCATACGTCGGTATTGCTCTTCTTGCCGACCTGCATCAGCTCAAAACGAAGACAAGGTGTCTTGAGCCTGCGCCTTACAAGCGAGATATTTGTCCTTACCTGCTCAATAAAACCGTCACGTCCGCCGAGGATGTTTATTTCACTTGTCGGCTCCATTACAGCACGCTTGTCAAAGCCCTGTATCCCGTATACCTGCCCCGAAGCAATTCCGTCTACAAGCACCAGCGCAAACCCCGAAAACAGCCTCACCATAGCTTCTCCGTAGTTGTATACAGTCGCTCGCTCTGACGAAAGAAGGCTCTCCTTTGTGAGATAGTCAAATATATCAGACGGCTTTGAGCCCTTTGGCAGAGAAAGCTCGCATAACGGTCTGAACAACAGCTCTGCCATAGAGCTTGTCGAGGTCATATTCTCAATAGACACAACTGCGCATCTGTGCCCCGAAACGATAACCTCCATAATGTTAAGGTCCATCGTGTTTCCCGTGATGCTCCTCAGATACAGCAGAGCAGTAGAAATATCAGAGGGGATTTTTGTGTCTTCAAAATTATCATATGTCGGACAAGCTGACATTCGTTTCACTTCCTTTTGCAGTTTTGTTTTTCCTGCGTATTATTTGCACAAGGCCGGTCAAAAATACAGACAAAGAAAAAGAAACGAGGTTAAAAGGCTTGACGGTTATTTTTATAAGAACGGTGCTTTTGTATGCGGTTATAATTTTTGCGGTAAGACTTATGGGCAAAAGACAGCTCGGCGAGCTGCAGCCATCAGAGTTTGTGGTAACAATTCTCATCTCGAACATCGCAACTCTGCCGATAGAAGAAACCGCAACCCCGATGCTTCTGGGCGTTGTGCCGATTTTAACAATAGTCTGCCTTGAGGTTATCATTTCAGCAATTACGATGAAATCAAGAAAGCTCAGACGCATAGTCTCAGGAAGCCCGAAAATTATTATATCAGACGGAGTCTTGGACCAGAAGCAGCTCAAGGAGCTTCGGTTTACAGCAGATGACGTTATGGAGTCGCTTCGCTCGCAGGGAGTGTTTGATATAACCGAGGTTCAGCTTGCAATTATCGAAACAACAGGTGTCATAAGCGTGTATAAAAAACCAAGCCTACAGCCGATTACACACAGCACACTCTCCCAGCCCCCGAAAAACGAAAACCCACCGCAGGTTGTTGTAGATGACGGTGACGTTGTGGTAAGGTCGCTTACCTTCTTAGGGCTAAGTACAGAGTGGCTATACAGTATTCTCAGCGAGGAGCAAAAGCAGGTGAAGGATATTTTTCTTATGACCGCAAGCGAAAACGGCAGCTATAAAATTATCGAAAAGGAGAACAAAAGGTGAAACGAGTGTGGCTGTGTATAGGAATACTTGGCGTTATATTATGCCTGTCAGCAGGCTGGCTTGCCTGTCTTTATGACAGAACAAAGGAAATGTCACGCCTTATCGACAACTGCGTAACGCTTGCCGAAAATGACAGCGAGGACACAAGGGAAGCAATCTTAGAGCTTTGCGACTACTGGGAAAGCTTTTACGGTATCGCTTCCTTGTTTGAAAACTCCCTTGCACTCAACAGTATAAGCGACAGCGTCTCAAAGCTTATGCCGCTGTACGAAAAGGACAACGACGAGCTTTTCTCGGAGTGCGAAATGATAAAGGTCGCCTGTGACAGGATTTTCAGAAGCAATATGCCGTTTGTTTCCGATGCAATAGCCGATTGACAATAGCACGGCAGGAGTGGTATAATTACCGTATAGATGATACCCCGAAAGGAAGTCCCTACGTATGAGCTATTGTGTCGGAATTTCAACTGCAACTCTGTACCCGATGCTTACCGAGCAGGCGCTGCTTGCTTTGTGTAAAAGAAAGGTCGAGTGCGTTGAAATCTTTATAAATACCGAGTGCGAGCTTGACAAGAAGTATCTAAGAGAGCTGAAAAGTATGCTCAGGGAGTACGGCGTGTCTGTAAGAGCGCTCCACCCGTTTACCTGCGAGCTTGAATCAATGATGCTGTTTACCCACTATCCGAGAAGGTTTGAAGACGGCCTCAGATTCTATAAACGCTTCTTCGATGCCGCAAGCTTCCTCGAAGCCGACCTGTTTGTCCTTCACGGGAACAACAGGTTCAACGTTATCCCCGACGAGGTCTATTTTGAAAGGTTTGAAAGGCTCTCTCAGGAGGCGGAAAAGTTCTCTGTGACAATGGTGCAGGAGAACGTCGCGCGTTGTATGAGCGGAAAGCTTGGGTTCCTGAAGAAAATGAAGGGTGAGCTCGGTGACAGAGCGAAATTTGTGCTTGATACAAAACAGGCCGTAAGAGCAGGCGAAAATCCGCTCGATTTTGCAAGAGAGCTTGGAAACAGTATATGCCATGTCCATATAAGCGACCACGACACAGACAGCGACTGCAAGCTTGTCGGTACAGGTCAGCTCGGCTACGAGGACTTTATGAGCACGCTTTTGTCAAAGGGCTTTGACGGTTCAGTTGTAATAGAGCTGTACCACGACGGATATAAAAGTCTCGACGAGCTCTATGACAACTATTCCTACATAAAAGCAGTAAGAGATAATATGCGATAATCAAAGCGGTACAGCCAAAATGCTGTGCCGCTTTTTGTTTTTGGAAAGGGGCAATTGTCGAATTATGTCGAAATTTTCTTAAAGGGGCAAAATACAATATGTGGTATTATACCCTTCGGAGATTTACAAGATGCATACAACCGCCAGGTGCTGGAGGCTGAATGGAGAGATATCTTTTGCATCAAGAATTCAAGTGTGAAAACAAAACAATCGTCAGAGAGGAAGCTCTGGCAATGGGGAAACTCAGGTATGAGCTGTTTTATGAAGAATGTAAGGAGGATAGCAGCCTCGTCTGTTACGGGGCGGCAATTGAATGTAACCTTTTCGGAGAAAACGAAAGGGAAGTTCTTGGGGATATAACAGCAAACAAGGACCTTGCCTACGAGTTTTTTGAACGGCTGGTCGCTTATTTAGTTACACCTGTGACACTAAGGAGCGTCGCAGAGGATTTTATTGAAGAAAAATACGGGGGAATGTAATAAATTATTTCAGATTTTACTTGCAATTAAACACAATATATGCTACAATATAGGTTAGATAGACAAAGCACACGTTATATATTGTGTTTAATAAGTGAGGAGTGTAATAAAATGAAATGTCCTTTCTGCAACTGTATCGATACTAAGGTAATTGACTCAAGACCAAGCGATGAGAAAAAGCGTCGCCGCAGAGAGTGTCCATCCTGCGGAAAGAGATTTACTACCTATGAGGTTATTGAAAAGCCTATTCTTATGGTGTATAAAAAGGATGGAAGCTTTGAGCCTTTCGATAAGGAAAAGCTCATCAAGGGAGTGCAGACAGCTATTAAGAAGCGTCCTGTAAGCCTCGAGGAAATGAACGCCCTCGTTGATGATATTGAAAACACATATGCAAATGCTATGCAGACTGAAACAACAACAGCCGAAATCGGCGATAAGGTTCTCAGCGGTCTCAAGAAGCTTGACCACGTAGCGTATGTAAGATTTGCATCGGTTTATAAGGACTTCAGCGACGTAGAAAGCTTTATAAGCATCATTTCAGAGCTCGGAAGCGATAAAAAATAGCGTATTTTCTCCCATAATAATAAGAATGAAAGTGTCCTTGCCCCGACGGGTGAGGGCACTCTTTTTTATTGAGGCTATGTACTTGACTTTTTGTGCAAAAAAATTTATAATAGAAAAGTAAATGCACTCAGGTGCAAAAAAGAATTTTAGGAGGAAAATCAGGTGCGTAAAATTAAAAAGCCTGTGTTTTTTATCGTCGTTGCTCTGATAGCTGCTTTTTCATATCTGACGATATTCGGAATAAGCAATACCTACGGCGATATTGAGAATACTTATATAAAGGGAGTAGACGACATCCGCTGGGGTATAGATATCCAGGGCGGCGTAAATGCTACCTTTGAGCCTGCCGACGGAGCAGATGCAACAGACGAGGAGCTCGAGGCAGCAAAAACGGTTATCGAGCAAAGACTTGTAAGTCTCAACATCACCGACAGCGAGGTGTATGTAGATACCGCTAAGGACAGAGTTATGGTAAGCTTCCCATGGGCTTCCGATGAAACGGAGTTCAATGCTGAAGCTGCTGTAAACGAGCTTGGCGATATGGCAGAGCTCAGATTCGTAAAGGGCTCAGAGGCTGACGGAGAGCTTATTATGACAGGTACTGCAGTAGAGTCTGCAGCCGCTGTCCAGAACACTCAGACAGGTCAGTGGGTCGTTTCACTCGAGCTTGACGAAGAGGGAACAGAAGCGTTTGCCGTAGCAACCAAGGAGCTTAAGGCAAAGAATGGCTACATCTCTGTATGGATGGACGAAACCAATGTCTCAACAGCTTCAGTAGAGGCTGAAATCACAAACGGTGACGCTATGATTTCCGGCGACTTTACATATGAGTCAGCCAAGGCGCTCGCAGATAAGATTAACGCAGGTGCACTTCCTATCAAAATGGAAGCTACCAGCACAAATACAATCTCACCAACTCTCGGTGAGGGTGCAAGAAGTGCAATGGTTATCGCAGGTATAATCGCACTCGCTGCTATCGTACTCTATATGATAGTTGTGTACAGACTCCCGGGCTTCGTAGCTTCAATCGCTCTCTGCGGTCAGGTTGCAGGTACACTCGCTGCTATCTCAGGCTTCTTCGGAACCTTCGATAGCTTTACTCTCACAATCCCGGGTATAGCAGGTATCATACTTGCTGTCGGTATGGGCGTTGACGCTAACGTTATTACAGCAGAAAGAATCAAGGAAGAGCTCAGAAACGGCAAGACTCTCAACGGTGCTATCGAGGTCGGCTATAAGAGAGCATGGAGTGCTGTGTTTGACAGTAACATCACAGTAGTGTTCGTAGCTGTCATCCTCATGGGTGCGTTCGGACCTACAGACAGCGTGTTCGGTACACTCCTAAAGCCTCTGTTCTTCGCATTCGGTGCTTCAACAGCAGGTACAATCTACTCACTCGGCTATACACTTCTCGTGGGTATCCTTCTGAACTTCGTGTTCGGTATCTTCTGCTCAAGACTTATGCTCGCTTCACTTTCAAAGTTCAAGTGCTTCAGAAAGCTCTGGCTGTATAACGGAATCGCTCCTAAGAAGGAAAAGAAGACTCTCAAGGTTGAAAGCAACAAGAAAAAGTTCTATGCATTCTCATGTGCCGTTATCGTTGCAATTATTGCCCTCACTGCTGTAAGAGGCGTTAACGTAGCAGTAGAGTTTGAAGGCGGTACAATTATCGAATACAACTACACAGGAAGTATCGATACAGACGCCGTTGCTTCAAAGGTTAAGGATACAATCGGTGAAACTGTTACAGTTACAACAGGTGAAAATATGGCTGACGGCTCCAAGACCGTAAAGCTTACCTTCGCTTCAAAGGAGGGCATCTCCTCTGAAAAGCAGCTCAAGGTCAAGGAAGCTCTTGCAACAAGCTTTAAGGACAACGAGCTTGAGCTTCTCAACTCAACCGACGTTGCAGCTTCAAACGGTAAGGAATTCTTCCTCAAGTGTATGGTGGCAGTCCTGTTTGCAGCTCTCGTAATGGTAATCTATATCGGCTTCAGATTCAAGAAGATTGGCGGTATCTCAGCAGGTCTTATGTCTGTTGTGGCACTCATCCACGATATGATTATGGTTTACGGCGCATTCGTAGTGTTCGGCTTCAGCATTGATTCGAACTTTATGGCGGTTCTCCTTACAATTCTCGGCTACTCTATTAACGCTACAATCATCATCTACGACAGAATCCGTGAGAACAGACGTCTCCTCGGCGGCAGAGCAAGTGTAGAAGAGCTCGTAAACAAGAGCGTAACAGAGACACTCGGACGTTCTATCCATACAACAGTCACAACTATTATGGCTATGGCTGTAGTATGTGTGGTTTGCTTCATTTTCGGTATAACCTCTATTATGAGCTTCGCACTTCCAATCATCGTAGGTATGATTGCCGGTGTCTACTCCTCAAACTGCATCGCCCCAACTCTCTGGGTTGTATGGCGTAAGCACAAGGAGAAGAAGCTTGCACAGGTTTCAAAAAGTAATAAAAAATAATAAAATTTAAGCAATCTGAGTCCCGCTTCGGCGGGACTTTTTTTGTAATGTGCTAAATCAAAGGCAAATAAATTCATATATTTTGCTAAAATATAAAGGGATTTTGGCTAATTGCCCTAAAAGATGGGCGGGGATTTGTAGACGATTACAAAAAGTCGGGGGCTTTGTTGACAAGACATTAAAATTATGATATTCTAAAGGTGTATAGAATACGATTTAATATGAATGGGAGGAATATAAATGCTTAAAATCAAAAGAATACTTGCAGGCGTTCTGGCTTGTGCAATGTGCTTTGGCGTGGTAGGCTGCGGTAAGGACGACGAAAGCTCATCTCACGTAGACCAGGTTGAAGTTCCTGACGCTGAATCTATCGAGGCTATCCCGGAAGGTGCTGACGCAAACCTTGAGTGGCTCTCCTACTTCGACCTCAATCCTGTACAGGACGAGGAATCAAGTGCAGAGCTCAAGCTGTTCCAGCAGAAGGGCGGCTCTATCACCTATACAAGAACAACATCAATGAATAAGTTCCAGAAGCTCGCAGCGAGAGTTATCAGTGACGACCCGCCTGATATCTTCTGGTACGAGCAGGGTATGACATTCCCTGCAAACTGTATGCAGAATATGTTCCAGCCGGTTGACTCGATTGTTGATTTCGATTCAGCACTGTGGTCAAACGTTAAGGAATCTGCTGACCAGTTCGTTCTCAACGGACAGCACTATGTTGCACCTATCTCCTTCAATATGACATCTATCCTCACATACGACGCAGACAGAATCGAGGAGCTCGGTATGGATGACCCTTATGAGCTCTACCTCGACGGCGAGTGGGACTGGGACGCTATGAAGGAAATTATGGACGCATGGGTTGCTGAGGGCACAGAAGAAACACCAAGAACAGGTGTTAACGGTTGGTTCCATACATTCATTTTCCGTACAACAGGCGAAACTATCATCAAGCTTGACTCTGAAACAGGAAAGTACGTAAACAACATCTATAACCCAGAGCTTGAAAGAGCTGCAAACTGGCTCTACGATATCTCAAAGGAAGGTCTCGTAAATACACAGTGGTTCGGCGACTGCGGAGAAGCATTCCAGGCAAACGTTCTGTTCTACTCAATGGGTCCTTGGGCTTCAACAGGCTCAGCTCATACTCCTGACGAAACAGAAAACTGGAAGAACGTTCTTATCCCACGTGACCCTAACTCCGACGAGTACTACTACGGCCTCGATACAACAGCTTATATGTGGGTTGCAGGTTCTGAAAAGAAGGACGCAGTAAGATGCTGGCTTGAGTGTGCAAAGCTTGCTAACACAGACCAGTCTTACCTCGAAATCGCAAAGCAGAAGTTCTTTGTAAACAACCCTAACTGGACAGATGAAATGTGGGAGCTCGCTTATAACCCACAGGCAAACGACATCATCACAGTTGTAAATGACCCTGGTTACGGTATCTCAACACTTCTTTCGGATAACGACTCCGCAACAAACGATACCCTCGAAGCTGTTATCCCTTACCTCTATTCATCAGTAAGTAAGACAGATGAGAACGGTGCACAGATGACATGGGCACAGCTCCGTGACGGCTACAACAATACAATCAACTCTGAGCTCAATATCTTCAACGATAAGCTCGAAGCTTTCACAAACAAGTAATAACAGCATAAGGTTATTAAAGCCCCGCCATACAGGTGGGGCTTTGTTTTGTCTGAAACAGGCTATTTGCTTGCATTTTATAATAAGATGTGATATAATAAATCGAATAGCTGTTTTTTTAGGAAAAGCAAAAAATTGCCCTGTTAAGGAGGCTTGTGCGTGAAACCGAAGTTTACTCTGCTTCAGAAAATTATGACAACGCTGTTTGTTGTGCTCGAGGTAGCTGTCATCACAGGAGATGTGCTGAAGCTCTTTGCGCTCGAGAATAATGACAATAACTATTACTATGGCGTAAACCTCGCTTTGTGCCTGCTTTTGCTTGTGGTGTTTATGGTGCTTATCATAAGTCCGAAGGCAGGAGTCAACGGCGACGAAACCGACAATCCCGAGTCGCTCTCGCCACAGCTTTCTGCGTCAAGAACGTATATGTGCTTTATCGCTGTTGATATCGCACTCATATTTGCGTTCGTGATGTATTTCTCAAAGTATTTTGAAAATCCGACCCTGCTGATTATCGCAGGCGGAGTTGCTATCTTCATAATCGGCGCAATCAAGTATGTTATCGACTGTAAGAAAATCGGCTTCGAGGAATTTGAAGACGATGATGATGACGAAGAAGATGATAAGCCAAAGACCGAGGATAAGCCAAAGACCGAGGATAAGCCGAAGTCCGAGGATAAGACAAAGTCCGAGGAAAAGCCAAAGTCCGAGGAAAAGCCGAAGTCCGAGGATAAGCCGAAGACCGAGGATAAGCCAAAGACTGAGGAAAAGCCGAATACCGAGGAAAAGCCAAAGACCGAGGATAAGCCGAAGTCCGAGGAAAAGCCGAAGACCGAGGATAAGCCGAAGTCCGAGGATAAGCCGAAGACTGAGGAAAAGCCAAAGACCGAGGAAAAGCCAAAGACCGAGGATAAGCCAAAGACTGAGGAAAAACCAAAGTCTGCTCCTAAAAAGCAGAATACAAACGCCCCTAAAAAGAATTACCCCGCTAAAAAGCAGGGCGGCAAGAACTCAAAGGGCAAAAAGGGCGGCCAGAATAAAGGTCAGAACAAGAACCAGAACAAGAATCAGAACAGAAACTCAAACAAGAGTTCAAACAAAAGCTCAAACAAGGGCGGCAAAAAGTAATCAATAATAAACTGAAAGGTTATGTCACATATGAACAACGAAAAAAAGCTTATTTTCAGCGGAATTCAGCCAACAGGTACATTTACTCTTGGCAACTACATAGGAGCAGTGAGAAACTGGGCACCGCTTCAGGAGGAGTATAACTGCGTGTATTCAATCGTTGACCTGCACGCAATTACTGTTACTCAGGACCCTGCAACTCTCAGAAAGCATTCTATGGAAGCGTATGCACTTTTGCTCGCATGCGGAATTGACCCTGAAAAGTCGGTAGCATTCTTCCAGAGCCACAACCCGAACCACGCAGAGCTCAGCTGGGTTTTAAGCTGCGCAACACAGTTCGGCGAGCTTTCAAGAATGACACAGTTCAAGGATAAGTCAGCAAAGCATGCCGATAATATAAACGCAGGCCTCTTTACATACCCTGTGCTTATGGCAGCGGATATACTCGCATATAACGCAGATTTAGTTCCAATCGGAGCAGACCAGAAGCAGCATCTGGAGCTTGCCAGAAATATCGCTCAGCGTTTCAATCAGCGTTACGGAGAGTTCTTTACAGTGCCTGACGGATATATTCCAAAGCTCGGCGCAAGAGTAATGAGCCTTCAGAATCCTACAAAGAAGATGTCGAAGTCTGATGAAAACCCTAACGCTTGTATCCTCATTCTCGACGATAAGGATACTATCATCAGAAAGTTCAAGAGAGCCGTTACCGACAGCGAAGCGGTTGTAAAGTACGCAGACGGTAAGGACGGTATCAATAACCTTATTACTATCTATTCAAGTATGACAGGAAAGACTATCGAGGAAATCGAAAGAGAGTTCGACGGCAAGGGCTACGGCGACTTCAAGCTCGCAGTAGGTGAGGCTGTCGCTGATGCACTTGAGCCTGTCAGAACAGAGTTTGCACGTCTTATGAACGATAAGGCTTACCTCAAGGAATGCTATACAAGAGGTGCAGAGCAGGCAAGAAGAATTACACAGAGAACACTGTCAAAGGTGTACAGAAAGGTCGGCTTTGTTGACGCAAGATAACTCGTGCTTTAAGGTGGCTGGGAGAAAACAGTGGCTGGAATGAGTAAAAAGAGGCGTAAAAGCGCCTATATGAAGGATATCTTCAGAGAGATAAGAAAATCCTTCGGCAGATTTATGTCGATATTCCTTATCGTGGCTCTCGGAACGGGCTTCTTTGCGGGAATCAAATCAACGATGCCCGATATGAAGGAAACTGCCGAGGAGTTCTTTGAAGAATATAACCTTATGGATATAAAGCTTATGTCCTCAGTGGGAATACAGTACAGCGACCTGAGAGAAATCGAAAAGCTCGACGGTATCGCAGGTGTGTCAGCAGCGTATTCCTGCGACGTTTATTATAATTATGACGGGCAGAATCAGGTTGTCAAGGTTATGTCGTATGATACCGACTCAAGACTTGATAGCCATAGCTTTATGAACAGACCTATACTTGTCGAGGGAAGACTTCCTCAGAACAGCGGTGAATGTGTGGTTGAGGTCACAGTCAAAACCCCCGACTCGTACAAAATAGGAAATACAATAACGCTTACATCTCCGAGAAAGGATACCGATATCTCAGAGCTTTTTGTGACAGACACCTATGAAATAGTGGGAATAGTCGCTTCTCCGCTGTATATCGGCTTTGAAAGAGATGCTACAACAATCGGAAGCGGTTATGTAAACAACTTTATCATAATCCCCGAGGACGACTTCAATATGAGCTTCTATACCGAGCTCTATATAAGACTTGAGGATACAATCGGTATGGACCCTTTTTCTCCGGAGTATACCGATGTAGTGAACGAAAAGTGTAAGGAGCTGCAGCAGAAGTTTGAAGGCGTTGTCGCACAAAGAGTTAACAAGAACCTTGGGGACCTTCAGAATAATGTGACAAGCCTCGAAAACAAGGTTTCACAGCTTGAAAAAATGCTGGGACTGAGCGGGGAAGGTCTGCTTTTGTACTGCGAAAGCCTCTCGGAGCGTATCGGAGAGCTTGAGGGCAAAACAGACGCCCTCTCACAGATTGAGCTTTTGCAGAAGCAGGGACTCTATGAGCAGGCGTATTCGCTCTATCTCGCAAGAGAAAACGGCGACAGCTCGGTCGATAACGAGCTGAGGCAGGCGATTGAAAAATCAAAAGCCGAAATCGAGGCAACAAAGGAAACCCTCAGTTCCTTTGAAGGCGTAAAGACCTACGGTTTCACCAGATATTCAAGCGACGACTATGCGTCGTATTCGGGCGACAGTGAGAAAATTGATGCCATCGCCAAGGTGTTCCCCGTGTTCTTTATATTTATCGCAGCCCTTGTCTGCCTTACAACAATGACAAGAATGGTCGATGAAAAGAGAATCGAGATAGGTACCTATAAAGCGCTCGGATATTCGCCTATAAAGATTATTTCAAAGTATATTATCTACGCAACAATACCTACCGCACTCGGTACGCTTATCGGTACCGCAATCGGCTTCAAGGTGTTCCCGTATATTATCTATGACAGCTATAAGATAATGTACAATATCCCATCAATAAATACACCGTTTCGAATAGACTACGCAGTTGGATGTCTCGTCTGTGCACTGCTGTGCGTCTGGATAACTGTGTTTGCTTCCTGCAAGCTGTCACTTTCAGCACAAACCTCTGAGCTTATGAGACCTAAATCTCTGCCGGTAGGAAGGAGAGTGCTGCTCGAAAGAGTCGGCTTTGTGTGGAAAAGATTAAGCTTCTTAAGTAAGGTTACATTGCGTAACCTGCTCAGATATAAAAAACGCTTCGCTATGACCTTGGTGGGCGTCGCAGGCTGTACAGCACTTATTATGACAGCCTTCGGAATAAAGAATTCAATATCAAAGGTCGTTGACCTGCAGTTTGACTATATCTTCGGATATGACGCAATAAGCGTTGTAAACGGAGAAGAGGAGCTGCCTGACAGTAAGGTCGAAGACCTGCTGAAAGAGTATGAGGAAATTGATAGGTTCCTGCTTATGTCAAGCACCGAAATCACCGTCGAAAAGGACGGCAAGGAGCAGTCAGCAGCTCTGCTTGTACCGAAGGAGCCGTCTGACCTCGATAGCTTTATAAAGCTCCGTGACGCAGAAAACGGCGAAAAGCTCGAGGTAAAGCCGGGCGAGATTGTAATAACAGAAAAGATTACAGGCCTGCTTGGTATAAAAAAGGGCGACAGCGTGACTGTAAAGGTCCAGGGCAAGGATGATGTAACGCTCACAGTTTCCGATATCACCGAAAACTACGCTATGCATTATATCTATATCTCCAAGGAGGACTATGAGAAAGTCTACGGAGAGCCCGCTAAGTTTAACCAGGCTTATATAATCTTACAGGATAATGCCGATAAGAATGCATTCTCAGCAAGTCTTATCGAAAGAGACGAGTTTTTGGGAATTGCGTTTCTGACAGACAAGGCGGAAAGCTTCTTCTCGTCAATCGAAAGCCTCAACTCGATTGTGCTCCTGCTCATCGTGTGTGCAGCGCTTTTAGCGTTCATTGTCCTTTATAACCTTGCAAATATCAATATAACCGAGCGAGTCAGAGAAATCGCAACTCTTAAGGTGCTCGGCTTCTATGACGGCGAAACGTCAGCGTATATCTACCGTGAAAATATCCTGACTACAATACTCGGAATTGTCTTCGGCTGGGGAATAGGACTTATACTCCATAGGTTCGTTGTCCATACAGCAGAGGTAGACCTCGTAATGTTCTCAAGGGAAATGGTCTGGTATGCGTATATCCTGTCAGCAGTCCTGACAGCCGTCTTTGCGGTAATCGTTAATCTGCTTCTCCACGTAAAGCTCAGAAAAATTGATATGGTGGAGTCGCTTTAATATATTTAATAAAAGAGGAATATTAAATGAAACTAGGTATGGTTGGTCTGCCGAACGTCGGCAAAAGTACACTTTTCAACGCACTCACAAATGCTGGTGCGGAATCTGCAAACTACCCGTTTTGCACAATTGACAAGAATATCGGTATTGTATCAGTGCCCGATGAAAGACTCGACGCACTGAAGAAAATGTATAACCCCGATAAGTTCACCCCCGCAACTCTGGAGTTTGTTGACATCGCAGGACTCGTAAAGGGTGCGTCAAAGGGCGAAGGTCTCGGAAATAAGTTTTTAGCTGACATCCGTGAGGTAGACGCTATAGTTCACGTTGTAAGATGCTTTGACGACGATAATATCATCCACGTAGACGGAAGCGTAAACCCTAAGCGTGATATAGAAACAATCGATTTGGAGCTTATCTTCTCGGATATCGAAATGGTAGACAGAAGAATTGAAAGAACAAAGAAGCTCATTAAGGGCGATAAGAAGTATGTCGCAGAGCTTGAAATGCTCGAAAGCCTCAAGACTCACCTCGAAGAAGGCAAGTCTGCACGTTCCTTCCCGTTTGACGAGGAAGGACTTGAGGCAATAAAGACAACTCCGCTTCTCTCTCAGAAGCCTGTTATCTATGCTGCAAACCTCTCTGAAAATGACTTTGTAAACAATATCGACTCAAACGAGAATTATAAAACAGTCTGTGAAATCGCAAAGGCTGAAGGCTCAGCAGTGCTTCCAATCTGTGCACAGATTGAAGCTGAAATATCCGATATGGACGACGAGGATAAGCAGATGTTCCTCGAGGAAATGGGTCTTTCAGTTTCAGGCCTCGGAAGAATCATTAAGACAGGCTATGACCTTTTGGGACTTATGTCCTTCCTTACAGCAGGTCAGCCTGAGGTAAGAGCATGGACTATCACAAAGGGTACAAAGGCACCGCAGGCTGCAGGTAAAATCCATACCGACTTTGAAAAGGGCTTTATCAGAGCAGAGGTTGTGTCATTTGACGACCTTATGAATTGCGGCTCTATGGCAAATGCCAAGGAAAAGGGTCTCGTAAGACTCGAAGGTAAGGAGTATGTAATGCAGGACGGCGATATCGTTCTGTTCAGATTCAACGTATAGTGCACGATTCCTTAGGGGGGATATGATGATTGAAACGGTAAGAAAAGTCTTCGGGATAATACGTGTTGTCACCAAAGTAACATGGGTTGTTTGGATGCTGGTTTTGCTGGTTTTGTTGTTGGTTATCGTCTCAAAAGGTATTTTTGGGTTTGAGGACAGAAACACACCTGTAGAAGCAATAGTCTCAGAGATTAATAAAGTTGACGGCGACTATTCGGTGGTGGTGTCGTATCAATATCAGGATGAGTATTACTCAGACTGTATCCTTGAAATGGATTATCTTCCTGACGATATGAAGGTGGGCGAAAACTATACGCTGTACGTCGCCCCTGACAAGCCGTATAAGCCTCTCTTCAATTATCCGAGCTGGCTCGAATTTCTGATATTTTTTATTCCGTGGCTGCTGTTAGTTTTATGTATTATCTTTAAGGCATATCCAAGAGAAAGAAAGGAAAAAATAGAACTGCCTTATGGGCTGAAAAACGGAAATCCTAAGCTTAAAGAAAAGGGCGAGCCTATCAAGGCGAGAGTCATAGACTACGGCAAGTCAACCGAAGAAACCGACGGCGTCGTGCGTGTACAGTATTATGTGATTGTAGACTATATAGATTCAAAGAGAGTGCTCCACAAGGCAGGAACGGGATATATTGGTTTCAATCCCACACAGTATATCAAGGATAAAAACAAAGAAATCATCGTATATATCAACCCGAAAAGGCCATCAAAATGTTATATCGACGTTGAAGAGATGTATGAGTATCTGCAGTTAAACAGAGCTTATACCTATGATACAAGTAACTGATTCACTTTCAATATTTATCTGAATTTAAGGAGGAATTAAAAATGGCAAGAAGAAAGTCAAATGCATCAATGAAGGTTATGGGATTATTATTCCTGATAATCGGTCTGATTTTTGTGGGGGTTGCAGGAAAGTTCTTTTATGATAACCTGACCTACGATGACAGATATGACGCTGTTTCAGCGGTTATTTCAGAAATATACACTACCAGAGACAGTGATGGCGACACAAGACATTCTGTATATGTGTCGTATACCTATGACGGCGAAGCATATACAAACGTAAGCCTCGGAAGCTATTCTTCTGATATGCATGAAGGCGGAAGATATACAGTATACATAGACCCCAAAAGACCGGGTGACCCTAAGGTCAAGTCGCCTGCGTTTGTTTGCTTTATGATACTCCTGTTCGGCGGTATTCTTGCCGTAGTAGGTTTTGTTATATTCAAATCCGGCGGTAACAAGGGTAACCCAAAGCTCAAGGAAACAGGCACTGTGACCCAGGCAAACGTAACACACTGCGGTTATGCGAATATAAGAGTAAACGGCAACTCTATGTATAACATAAAGGCTGAATTTGTCGATATGAACGGTGTTACTCATAAGGTTAAAACACAGCTTCTCAATTACGACCCATCTCCGTATGTTTTTGCCCGCAATAATGTTATCCCTGTATATGTTGACCCCGCTAACCCTAAGAAGTACTACATTGATACCGACGCAATCTATGATGAAGTTCATTCGGGTATGATGGGTATGATGAATCAGAATATGATGATGGGTCAGAATATGGGTATGATGAACCAGAACATGATGAATCAGAACATGATGAATCAGAACATGATGAACCAGAATATGATGAACCAGAATATGATGAATCAGGGTATGAACTACAACCAGCAGAATTATAACCAGAACTACAACCAGCAGGGTTACAATCAGCAGAATTATAATCAGAACTACAATCAGCAAAATTTCGGCAATAGCAATTACAACAATTATAACAACTACAACAACGATAACAACTACAACAACGATAACAACGATAATAACGGCTATTAATTCTTGATATCGGATAAAGGCAGGTGAGGGCAGATGAGCTTTGTAAGCTTTCGTAATGTCGGAAAGCATTATAAAATGGGCGAGGTTACTATAACAGCCTCTGAAAATGTAAGCTTTGAAATAGAAAAGGGCGAGTTTGCCGTAATCGTCGGAGCAAGCGGTGCGGGAAAAACAACCGTACTCAATATGCTCGGCGGTATGGATACCTGCAGTGAGGGAAGTATTACAGTTGACGGAACGGATATCGCAAAGCTTACCTCAAAGCAGCTTACCGAATACAGACGCCACGATATAGGCTTTGTGTTCCAGTTCTATAACCTCGTAAATAACCTTACGGTGCTTGAAAATGTCGAGCTTGCCACCCAGATAAGCCGTGACGCTATGGACCCGCAGGAGGTGCTCGCAAAGGTAGGACTGCAGGAGAGAATGAATAACTTCCCTTCACAGCTCTCAGGCGGCGAACAGCAAAGAGTGTCTATCGCAAGAGCCTTGGCAAAAAGACCTAAGCTGCTTTTGTGCGACGAGCCGACAGGTGCGCTTGACTATAATACGGGAAAAACAATCCTCAAGCTTTTGCAGGATACCTGCCGTAATGACGGTATGACTGTAATAGTTATTACTCATAACCAGGCAATCACTCCTATGGCTGACAGGATAATCACCCTCAAGAACAGTAAGGTCGAAAACGTCAGGATTAACGAAAACCCGACGGACGTCGATACAATCGAATGGTAATAAAAATGCTCCCCGAAGCGTAATGCCAAGGGGAGCTTTGTTGTGTATATTTATTTGTTTATGAGCTTTGATAAACGAATTGCAATAGGTGAGAGAAGACTCGTGAAAACGTCGTTTACAGGCGAACGAAGTGAAGAAGCATCCTTGTCTGAAAGCGGAAGCTTCAGATGTACGCCTGTGCTCTCTCCGGCTATCGAGTTTATTGTAAGAGTGCCCGAATATGTCTTAGCAAACTGCTGTGCCGTAAATAGACCTATTCCGCTTTTTCCGCTGCCGAATTTGCAGGAAGCAAAAGGTGTCGAAATAAGCTCAACCTCCGTAGCCGACATACCTGTGCCGTTGTCAATGACGCTTATGCGGACAAATCCGTCAACCCTTCTGACACAAACCTTTACCTGCTTTTTGTCGGAAAGATTGTAGGTTACCGAGTTTTCAATAAGATTTAAAAGCACAGCCAGATATCTGTCCGAATCACATTCAACAACAAGTGCCTTGTCCGCCTCGCAGACAATTTCAATGTCAGTACCTCTCAGAAATGAGGTGCATAAGTAGCAGATATCAGTTGTGAATGCCGAAATGTCAAACGCTATGTCAGAGTGCTGTGCGTTTGCGTAGTGCAGAACCTCATCGCTGTTTGTCTGTGCCGCAAGAAGCCTGTAGCACTGATTGTCCATACGCTTGATGATAGGCCTTGCATTGTCGGGAATCTCAGAGTTCTCCTGAAGTATGCGGCTCAGAGAGAATATCTCGGTCGATGCCTGCCTGATTTGTGAAAAGGTGTTCTGCAGGGAAGCCATAGCTCCCGAGAAAAGCCCGCTTTTTATTGCGTCTAAAGAGTCGTTGAGTGTTATTACAAGTGCGTCTTCATCAGCAAGCGGTGTTATTGTCGCCGTGTAGCCGACTCCGCAAAGCGGGAGATAAACACGCTTCTCGCTTGTAACAGGGAAAATCGAATCGCAGTCTGAAATCACATTGCTTACGCTGAACATTTCCTTGCTTAGCTTACTGCCGATTCCGTCAATACTTGTCCATAGGATTTCAAGAGAGCCGTCTGTGATAATCACCTTCTGAGAAGAAGCCGAATACAGCTTTCTGAGAACCGAAAGAGTGCTGTCTGTCATAGTATCCCTCCTACCTGAAAAATACAACCCACAATATTATAGCATTTTAACAGCAAGAATAAATTAACAATTTATTAACAATGAGATTTTTCCCCGATAAGTTTGATTAGAACGATGTTATTGTGACCAATATAACCTATAAAATGCAGTGTGAAATTTGTGCAGGAAAATAATTTTCAAAAAACCGTTATTTTTTTGTCAAAAGGGCTTGCCAAAAAGCAAAAAATAGGGTACAATAATATCATAAAGGCGCAAAGAAAAAACTTGTGCCTGAGATATTAAATTTTCTTTCAGGAGGAAAAAAATATGTCAGTTAAGGTTGCAATCAATGGTTTTGGCCGTATCGGTCGTCTCGCATTCAGACAGATGTTTGGTGCAGAAGGTTATGAAGTAGTTGCTATCAACGACCTCACAAAGCCTTCAATGCTCGCTCAGCTTCTCAAGTATGACACAGCTCAGGGCGGCTACTGCGGAAAGATAGGCGAAAACCTCCACACAGTAGAGGCAGATGACGAAGCTGGTACAATCACAGTTGACGGCAAGACACTCAAGATTTATGCTATGGCTAACGCTGCAGAGCTTCCATGGGGCGAAATCGGTGTTGACGTTGTTCTCGAGTGTACAGGTTTCTACTGCTCAAAGGCAAAGTCACAGGCTCATATCGATGCTGGTGCTAAGAAGGTTGTTATTTCTGCTCCTGCAGGCAACGAC
>JAFQLH010000005.1 GCA_017396665.1 Oscillospiraceae bacterium
ATATCCTGTACTGTATCACGGTAGCCGTAGCCGTTTCTCAGACCGCAGTAGATGAAGGAAGCAGCTCTTGACCAGATAAATGTGATAAAGCACTGGTAAGCGTTCCATACGTTAACCATATTGTTGAACTCGTCGCTTGGTGTCTTGACAACGAAGTTTTCAAGCTTTGAGTGCCAGTAGCTCTTGAGCTCTGCGATTTCCTCGTCAACCTTGCCCTGTGCCTTGTAGGTGTCGAGAATCTTTGTAGCTTCAGCGTTATCTCTCTGTCCGAGAACATAGATGAGCTCTGCTGTCTCGCCGTCCTTGAGGACAAGGTCAGACTGGAGTGCACCGCAAGCGTTTGAGTTGTAGTTGAGAACATTGTCGCACTTTCCGTTTTCAACAGCGATTGGGTTTGAGTATGTTCTGTATGGACCGATAAAGCTGTCGAGGTTACCGTTGTAAGCTGAAACAGGAGCGCCTACCATACCGAAGAATCTTTCTCTGTGGTTTGAGCCTGTTGCATCCTTACCGGAGTTCTCGTTGATGTGCTGGAGAATCTTGTTCTCTTCAAAGGATGTTCTTGTGATGAAGAGAGTGTACTGGAGATTAACCTGGTCCTGCTCGTAGTTGTTCTCGTTTGTGAACTCGATAAAGCCGTAAGCAGAAAGGTTTCTATCCTTGCCGGAAACGTTTGTAATCTTAGCTCTCCATACTTCGTATGTCTTGTTGAGAGGAACGTAGTATGTAGTTTCAGACTTGATGCCGGCATATTCTGCTGTCATAACTGTGTAAGCTGTACCGTGGCGGCACTCAGACTTGTACTGGTCGAGTGGCTTGCCTACAGGCTGCCATGAAGCAGACCAGTAGTCAGCTGTATCGTTATCTCTGATGTAAACATATCTTCCCGGAAGAGCCATGTTTGAATTGAAGCGGTAACGTGCAATTCTTCCGTTTGCACCGCTCTGTACAAAGCTGTAGCCTCCTGCGTTATTTGAAATGATAGCGCCGTAAGCAGGTGAACCGAGGTAGTTCGCCCAAGGAGCCGGAGTGTCAGGTCTTGTAATGACATACTCTTTGTTCTGAAGGTCAAAATATCCGTATTTCATATACTTTCTCTCCTATATTTTTTGTATTTTTTTGCTGTGCAAATTCGCCTTGCACAAACCTAATGTAATTCTAACATATACAAAATCTATTTTCAAGGGGGTGCAAAAAACTTAATCGTTTGAAATAAAAATTTTTTCCGCAAAATAAAAACACCGCCTCGTTTATGCAAAAAAACGAAGCGGCGATGCAAATAACCGAACTATTTTATCTCCCAATTCTTCCACGTATCCGGGCAGTAGCCAACGGTTGCGAGCCTGCCGAGTCTTACAATCGGAGTTTTAAGAAGAAGCGGGTTTTCTATAAGCTTGAGAAGCTTCTCCTCGTCAGAGCCGAGGTAACGAAGAAGCAGTGCGTCCTTTTCCTTTGAGTTATAGTCGATGATGTTTTCAATCGAGCCAACTGCCGAGATAACGCTTGTCAGCTCGCCACGGCTCATTTCCTTCTGCTTCAAATCGACCATCTGGAACTTTACGCCTCTTTCCTTGAAGTAGCGCTGAGCCTTCTTTGTATCGAAGCATTTTGTTTTTCCGAAAATCTGAAGTCCCATAGAAATTCTCCTTACGCTTCAAGAATAACAGTAAACGGGCCGTCGTTTATGAGACTTACCTTCATATCGGCGCCGAAAATTCCACGCTGTGTTTTCTTGCCTGTTTTCTGCTCGATAACAGAGCAGAAATACTCGTACAGCTCGTTTGCCTCATCGGGCGGACAGGCGTTCACAAAGCTTGGTCTGTTTCCGTGGGAGCAATCCGCATAGAGTGTGAACTGCGAGACCACGAGCATATCTCCGTTTACGTCGGCAATCGAGAGGTTTATCTTATCATTCTCGTCAGAGAATATACGCAGCTTTGAGAGCTTGTCGGCAAGCTTGTCGCACATTGCCTTGTTGTCGCCCTTTCCTGCACCGAAAAGCACGAGGTAGCCTTTTCCTATATGTCCTGTAACAGCGCCGTCAACCGTGACACTTGCGCTGCTTACTCTTTGAACAACCAGCTTCATAGACTACACTCCTTTACTTTACGCATATATCGTAGCGGTATCTGAAATACTCACCCGGCTGGAGTGAAACAGCATGAGCCTTCTGCTCGATGCTTTCGTTTTCGTCGTCGCAGTATACAGGCACAGAAGTCCATGGCTCAAGGCAGACGAACGCTGCGTCGTCATTTCCTGTCGGCGACCACACTGCGATACAATCGCTGTCGGGGTAATAAAGCGTAACAGCACTTTCGCCCTTGTCAGACCTGAGTGTGGCGCAGGCAGACTGAGGCTTATCCTTCATAATAACGTCAAAGTCGAAAAGCTCTCTTGTCATATAAAGCTTGTTCTCGTCACAGAGCACTGTTCTCTCTCCGTCGGGACGGGCTGGATAATTGTTTCGTTCTTTTCGTATTCGACATAGTAGTCGTTAAAGCTGAGCCCCTCGTCAAGCGGACAGTTAAAGGCAGGGTGACCGCCTAAGTAGAAATAGATAACCTTGCTTGACGGATTGATAACACGGAAGCGTGTAACCAGTCTGTCGTTTTCAAAGTAATACTTGACATAGAGCTTGAAGCGATAAGGATACTGCGACTTTGTTTCGATGTTGTCCTCAAGCATAAACACCGCATAGTCTTCTCCGACGTCAGTTGCCTGGAACTCCATATCTCTCGCAAAGCCGTGGTTTGCGTTTATCTTGTAGGTTTTTCCGCCTGCGACGTAGGTTTTGTCCTTAGGCGAGCATATAAAAGGAAACAGTATCGGAGCGTGTCTGTTCCATGCCTCGCCAGCCTGCCAGATGTACTCTTTTCCGTTCTTGACAAGCGAGCAAAGCTCTGCACCCATTGAATTTATCTTTGCGGTAAGACCGCCTGAGCTTATTGTGTAAATCATCATATGACCTCCAAAGTATTCTCTATTAAGTATACCATACCGCAAAAATATTTTCAAGGCGAAAAAACACCGAAGGAAGCCTCCCTCGGTGTTTATGTTTTGCTTTCTGTTGTCACACAAAAATCAATCTGCCTTTGAAGCCCTGAAATCCTCATAGTATTCAAGGAGTCTTTGCTCATCGGTTCTCGTGTCTGATTCGGACTTTTGCGAAAGGAAAAGCATAATCGGATTTCCCTTATCGGATACCGTGTCGATATAAAGCGGAATAACATCGTCCCACACATCGTCCTCAAACATCACCTTGTTCTCGTAATCAATTTCGTCTACAAGTCCGGGGAAGTTTTCCTGTGTGTACTGCACATATTCTTCAAATGTAAGAGGTGTTTCTGCCGCCTCTGCATAATAGGTAACATCCGTTCCGTCGCTTGCCTCAAAGAATATATAATATCCACAGGTCATTGTCGGAAACCAGGAACAGCCTTTGACAGTATACTTTTCCTCGTCGTATTCGGGGATAGAGTATACAGTATCGGAGTAATTCTGCTCAAGGTGTGCCTCAAGCTCAGCGATTGTTTCAAACCTAACGACATCATCGGGAGATGTAAAAATCTCGACATTGTTAAGATAGTCATCGTCAGCATTTCCCTGCATGCTTTCTTCTGCAGGCTTATTTGCTGCTGTTGAAGTAGTTGTGGTAGTTGTTGTCACCTCTGAGCTGTCAGCACTGCCAACCGAAGCTGACGAAGACTCATCCAGCTCACCGCAGGCACACAGCGAAATACTCATCGCTCCAATTACCATTGCCAGTATCATTTTTTTCATAGCCGACACCTCCTTTATGATTATACTCTATCACCGCTCCCCCCGATTTGTCAATAAGAACCAGTAAATTTCAGCATTATGCTGTCATAACATAGCGGTGATTGTTTACTTTTACCAAGAATACATTTTCGTCCTTTAACGCTGTAAAACGGGTTTTCGATTCTATGCAGACAGAGTTTCTGAAAGTCTTGTGAATTGTCTTGTAAATATAATAAAAATGTGTTATACTTAATCTATAATTTTTTTGTGAAACGGAGAATTTATTATGGACAGCTTCAAGGAATATATGGTCACAAGATATCAGGACACAAAGGACAAGGTTAAAGTTTTCGCACTCCTTTTCCTGTGCTCCTTCGCACTGGTTGTGTCGTTCATCTTTATGCAGGAGCTTGCACCGATTATCGGCTTTGTACTTTTCGCAATTGTCGGCGGGTTCTACGGTTGCTACTACTACGCTTCAATGAAGAGAGTTGAGTACGAATACATCTTCACAAACGGCGACCTTGACATTGACAAGATTATGGGACAGAGAAAGAGAAAGCGTCTTGCTACTATCGACGTTCCTTCTATCTTACAGTTCGGCAAGATTTCAGACGAAAAGAGAGCCGAGATTCTTTCTTCTGAGCATACTGTTATTGATGCAACGGACAACCTTTGCTCAGATGAGGACTACTACCTCGAATGCAAGCACAAGAACTACGGTATGTGCTACCTTCTGTTTACACCGAGCGACGAATTCGTTGAGGAATTAAGACCGTTCTTCCCAAGAGAACTCAGAAAGTAACGGGAGCTGATAGTATGTTCAGAATCGGAACTGACATAGTAGAAGTAAAGAGAATAGAAAAAAGCGCTCAGCGTGAGAGCTTTTTAAGAAGGGTTTACTCACAGGCTGAGTCAGCCCTTTTTTCTGATAAGGTGAATGGGTACGAGTCTATGGCAGGCAACTGGGCGGCAAAGGAAGCCTTCGCAAAGTCGCTCGGCACGGGTGTCGAGGACTTCGGACTCAGCGAGGTTGAGGTGCTTCGTGACAAGCTCGGCGCACCTTATATAAGACTTAGCGGAAATGCAAAGAGAATTGCTGATGAGATGGGGCTTGACTTCTCTGTGAGCATAAGCCACACAAGTGAGCTTGCGATTGCTACTGTAATTGCGTTTCCCAAGGAGGACAAGTAATGGACCTTATCTACACACCAAAGCAGATGTCTTGTTCAGAGAAAAAGAGCGAGGAGTTCGGCGTTTCACTCTCCTGCCTTATGGACAACGCAGGCTACTGCCTTGCACAGAGGATAATTGAAATCGGCTTTGACAGCTTCAGAAGACGTGTGCTGATGCTTTGCGGAAACGGAAACAACGGCGGTGACGGCTTTGTTGCGGCTGATATTCTTTCACGCTCGGGCTTTGAGGTAACTGTTATGCTATGCTGCGGCAGTCCCAAGACAGAGCTTGCCTCAAGTGCTTTTTCCAAAATGAGCGAGCGTGTTCATATCACAGAAAACTGCCGGCCCGACGTATACGACATAATCTGCGACTGCGTTTTCGGCACAGGCTTCAGAGGTGAGCTTCCGGGTGATATTGCCTCTTATTTTGACAAGGTGAACAAGTCATCGGCATACAAGCTTGCCTGCGACCTTCCTTCAGGAGTAAACGCACTGACAGGACAGGCTGACAGACACACAATTGTCTGCGACGAGACGCTTTCCTTCCACGCAAAAAAGGTCGGAACACTGCTCTCGCCTGCAAAGGAATACTGCAAAAGTATATCCGTTTCAGACATCAGTATACCAAAAGAGGCTTACTCAGAAACAGCACTTATCCATATGACAGACGACAAGGCAAGGGAGCTTCTCCCCTACCGCAGACCTGACGGACACAAGGGCACCTTCGGGAAGGTTGTGTGCATCTGCGGAAGCGAACGCTACACAGGTGCGGCGGCTATGTCCTGCCTTTCTGCACTGAGAGGCGGCTGCGGACTTGTGCAGCTATGCTCTTCAAAATGCGTAATTGACAGGCTCTCCGGGGTAATTCCCGAAGCTACGTTTTTCACACTTCCCGACAGCGACGGATATACAGACTGCGACGAAAAGCTTATTTCAGAGGCTGTAAAAAATGCCGACTGTGTGCTTTTCGGCTGTGGTATCGGACTTTCAGAGAGCACGGAAAAGCTGCTTCGCTTTGTACTGTCTGCGGCAGATTGTCCTGTTGTAATTGATGCAGACGGCATAAACTGTCTTTCGATGAATATAGATATATTGAAAGACACAAGGGCAAGCATAGTGCTTACCCCACACCCTATGGAGCTTGCAAGACTTTGCGGACTTGACAGCGTGCCTGAAGACAGGCTCGGTCCTGCGACAGAGCTTTGCGAAAAATACGGCGTTACCGTTATGGCAAAGGGTGCACAGACCTTCGTTGTTTCAAAGGAAGAAGCATATCTTTGCGACAGAGGAAACACCGCTCTTTCAAAGGGCGGAAGCGGAGATATGCTGGCCGGTCTGACCGCCTCTCTCATAGCTCAGGGTGTAGCACCTGCCAAGGCTTGTGCTCTGGCAAGTCACGTTATCGGACTGTGTGCCGATGAGCTTTGCAAAGACAGAAGCCCACGCTCTGTAATTGCGAGAGATATAATAAATCAGTTGCCTTATGTGTTTTTCAATCTGGAGGGATAACCCGAAACGGAGGAACACCGATTGAAACTACTACTCAAGCTTTCTGCGCTATTAACTTCTGTAACGCTTTGCTTTTGTCTTACAGCCTGCTCAAAGAGTGAAAAAGCAACTCTGCCCGACACCGATTTCCCTTACTCTGTAAAGGCGGTATGTGACACCTCTGACAGCAAGGAGGACTACGAGCTTTGTCTTACAAGGGATGAGCAGGGCGTATGGCAGGCACAGTTTTCTTCACCTCAAAGCCTTGAAGGAATGAAGGTGACTCAGACTGCCGATTGCTACAAGACCGAATATATGGGTCTGACGCTTACCTGCGACAGAGGAGATATTCCGACTGACGCAGTTGTAGCTGCGATTGCCTCGGCACTTGACCACGTTGCGTCGTCTTCTTCAGCAGAGGCGACAAGACAGGATGGCTACATTGTTGCAAGCGGACAGACAGAGCTTTTGACCTACTCTATCACATTTGACGGTGATAAGCCGATAGAGCTTGACATATCGGGAGAGAGGATTTCTCTCAGTGTCACGCTATCGGATTTTGAAAAGCTATAACAAGACACAAAAAGCCCCCGGATTTCTCCGAGGGCTTAATTTGTTTAAGCTTTAGTCAGTCAAGAATTACAATTACTTTTGCTTCTTTGTAGCAACTACTGCAGCAGCAGCGAGTGCGATAGCAGCGAGTGCAAGACCTGCTTCTGCGCCTGTCTGAACATTGTCATCAGTTGGCTCGTCTGTAGGTTCATCAGTTGGCTCATCAGTTGGCTCGTCAGTTGGTTCGTCTGTTGGCTCATCTGTAGGCTCATCTGCAGGAACCTCTGATACTGTTGCAGAAATCACGATTCCACCGCCTTCAGGAACCACGAGCGTATAAGCACCGTCTTCGCCTTCAAGCTCAGTTTCGCCGTTTGCAACGGCATCAACCTGATAGCCTTCGGCAGCAGTTACGGTAATATCTACCTCAGTGTCTGCAAAAGCAGCTTCAGCAGAAGGCTCAATTGTAGCGTTTTCATTTTCTTCTGTACGAACAATGTAGCTTAGCTTTTCGCTGTTAATGATGTCCACCAATTCCTGAGGTCCATCAGCATAAACCACGCCTACAAAGTCTTCTAAATCTTCTTTTCCGTTGACAAGCTTCCATACCGTTATTTCAGGAATCATATCTGCCGCTGTTTCCTGCTGAGTACCGTTGTCTTGCATAACCTGAGCTTGCATAACCTGAGGACCGTCGTCTTGCATAATTTCAATTGCATTTCCATGTGTAAAGCTCTCAAGCTCCTGCATATATCCATCTGTTCCGGTTACCGTTCCATCAATATAAATACTACCCGGCTCAGTATCAGCTATCTGAATAGATTCAACCAAAACAAATATTCCCGGTATCGTCCATGCGTCCTTGATATTCGGCTCTGCACCTGCTGAAACGTCACCATACACTGTTATATCAGAACCGTTGAACGTCAGAATTCCGGCTCCGGGCTGTCCATGAGACCCATCGACAGGAGCAACATCAGGGTCTCCTGTAACAGTGCCTCCTGTGACATTTCCGTTAACCTCAAGTGTACAGCCTCCACCTACATCTGCACCGTATGCACCGTAGCCGTATGTACCCATAGCATCTCCGCCGTACATATCGCCGTCAACCTTAAGAGATGCACCTGAGGATAGTCTTGCCGCAGTTCCTCCGTCGCTGTAATCCTCCGGGTCAGAAAGTCTGGACTCTTCAAGATATCCGTCACCGCCATAGATGTCGCCTGTGACAGATGCGTCTATATTTCCGGCAAGATAAATGCCATTAGCATCTTCTCCAACGCCTATGACATCTCCCTCAACGGTGATTGTCATCACATCTGAGTCATTGTTATATGCTTCAATAGCAGTACTTCCGCCTGTTACGTTACCTTTTACGCTTACAGTTGAGCTGCCGCTGATTTCCACACCATCTGCTTCTTCACTTGTAATGTCTCCCTCGACGTATACAGTAAGAGAGCCTTCAATGTTCAGCGCATCACTGTCTGTACTGCCAATGTTACCCGTAACATTAAGTGCACCTTCTCCTGAGACATAAAGGTCATTGATAGAATACTCTCCGCAGTCGATGTTTACTGTAAGTCCCTCGCGGATACTAATATAATTTGTCATATCGACATCTGCTGTAAGCACTATATCAACTGTATCGCCTGTCGCGCCGTCAATTGCATCATATACTTCGCTGGAGCTTGACGCTTCGATAACGTCTTCAGCAAAGACGCTTGGCATGACACTTACGCACACAGCCATAGCAGAAACTATTGACACAATTCTCGCTAATAATCTCTTCATTAAAAAAACCTCTCTTTCCCGGCAAATGCCTTTTTTATATTTTATCACACTAAACCGCTAATGTCAATAAAAAAGGCGCTGAAAGTGCAGCTTTGTATACATTTCATAATCCGGTTTTAGTCACTTTGTACATTCCGCACACGCCGCTGCTTACCAAACAAAAAGCCCCCGGATTTCTCCGAGGGCTTAATTTGTTTAAGCTTTAGTCAGTCAAGAATTACAATTACTTGTTCTTCTTTGTAGCAACTACTGCAGCACCAGCGAGTGCGATTGCAGCGAGTGCAAGACCTGCTGTAGCGCCTGTCTGAACGTTGTCATCAGATGGCTCGTCTGTAGGTTCATCAGTTGGCTCATCTGTAGGTTCGTCTGTAGGTTCATCTGTAGGTTCGTCTGTAGGTTCATCTGTTGGTTCGTCAGTTGGTTCGTCAGGAGTTACGATTTCGTCGATACCGACAAGTGTAACCTTGTCAAGTGTGAGTTCTCCACCGTAGTTCTGGAATACAGCCTGAGCAAATGTATCGTCAGCTGTAAAGATAGCAGAACCGTCATCCTTAGAAAGAACTACTTCGAATGTGTCACCATCAACGAGAGTTGCAATTGTCTTTGCATCTGTTTCTTCGTTGTAACACCACTGTGTTGTGGACCAACCAGTAGAATCACTATTAGTACCGTAAGCTCCGCCTGCCCATACAGAAGGGTCAGAACCAGCACCAGTTGCAGTGAATGTCCACTTGATAGCTGTGATGTCTGTGAGCTGAGCCTTGTCCTGAAGAAGTCCTGTTGCATTTCCTTCTTCGTCAGCAGCCCAAATTACACATGTAAAGTTACTATCTGTACCAATCTGGTCTGTTGGGAAGTCAACATCAGCACTAGCAGAAATAACTGTTGTAGCAGCAACTGCAGCTGCAGCGAGTGAAGCGAGAATCTTTCTGATTTTCATTTTTTGTTTCCTCCATATCATTTTAATTTGAATCGAATTACAATTCTATAGCTATTATAACACTCGCATAGCCACTTGTCAATAATTTTCGCTTGCTCATTTCAACAGATTTTCGGGTATTCTTTTGGGCAATTTGTTTAGAAAACGATTACAAAAGCCCGATTTTATGTTGTTTAGTTACATTGCGTTCACATATTCGTGCACGTTGACGAATTAGTTTTCCGAAAAGTTTCGACAGCTTCAGAAGGAAAATATGAATAAATTAAAGTAAAAATATAAATAAACATAAAAACAGACCCCCGAATATCAGGAGTCCGTTTTTGATATGGCAATGAAACAATTACTTCTGCTTCTTTGTAGCAACTACTGCAGCGCCAGCGAGTGCGATTGCAGCGAGTGCAAGACCAGCTTCAGCACCTGTCTGAACGTTGTCGTCAGATGGCTCTTCTTCTGTAGGCTCATCTTCAGCAGGTTCGTCTGTTGGCTCATCTGCTGGCTCGTCTGCAGGTTCATCAGTTGGCTCGTCTGTTGGTTCGTCTGTTGGTTCGTCTGCAGAAAGCTCAATTGGGTTTCCGTCAACGTCAAGAAGAACGATTGCAACTTCAACAACATTTGGAGCACCCCAGTCAGCTACAACGAACTTAGCCCACTCAGATGTTGTGTCAAAAACAGGAGCATCCTTCAGAACTGTAAGAACGCCTTCGCCGATTGTTGTATCCTTATCGTCGCCGAACTCAAGGAGAGTATTCCATGAGTTTGTTGCATCCTGACCGATGATAGCGCCGTACAGACCTTCGATTTCGCCTGTGAATGTAACTTCAATTCCGTAGATTTCGTTGATGTCGTAACCTTCAGCAAACACGTCAAGAATAACTCTTCCGGCGTCCGGTCCTTCACCGTTGGCATTTGTTATTTCTGCAAATGCTGAAACTGCCATAGCAGTGCAAGCAACTGCAGCTGCTGCGAGTGTAGCGAGAATCTTTCTCATTTTCATTTTCTTTTCCTCCAATATAATTGTTTTCCGAATCGGTTTTCAATTCTGTGGGCTATTATACCACCTGTTTTTCAATTTGTCAACGATTACATCCTTGATTTTTCCAACAGAATTTTTTACTCGTTTTTGTGCATATTGCACATTTTCAACATTCGAAAACGTTTAAAATCACCAAAAAATTTCGAAAACGTTTTAGATTTTTTATCTTTTTCAGGTGTTTTTATTGTAAAATTCACCTCCATGGCTTCAAAGAGGAGCGTTTATCGGCAAAACGCAAAAAAATCCCCCGATTTCTCGGAGGATTCTTTGTTTCAAATAATTATAGAATTACTTCTGCTTCTTTGTAGCAACTACTGCAGCGCCAGCGAGAGCGATACCAGCGAGTGCGAGGCCTGCGCCTGTTTCAGCGATTACCTTCTTCTTGCCCATATACTTAGCAAGGAGAACCTCACCCATACAGTGATTGAGCTTATGAGCACCTGAGTGGTTTAAGTCCTCACGCTTAACATAGAGCTGCACGCCTGTGCCAATCTTCTCGGAAAGTCTTTCGAGGTGAGAGATAGGAGTAGGTCTGCCCTGGAACTCCTTACGGATTCTGCGGAGCTCGTTTATAAACTTTCTTGACTTACAGATAGTCTGATAAGCCTCGCTGATTTCGTTCATAGCAATCTGGAGCTCAGGTGAGATATACGAGCCGCCGTACTTTCCGAAATAGCCGTTTGCGTCAGGGTAATTCTTAAAATAAGTGTCAAAATCAATACCATTGAATATCATAATTATTTCCTCCAAAAAATAAATTTCAAGCTGTTATAGTGTTACAGTGCGTGTTTTGTTCTTTTCAGTTTTCATATATAAGGCGTACGGGACGCCACCATCGTTTAGTCAAAAGCATTTCGCACGACCTCCTTCGTAAAATTTATTTATTTCACGCAAGGGGTTTTATCACAATAAAAACGCCCTTGACAGAAACATACCATCTGTCAAGGACGAACAGGTACTTAAGTACGACACTATCCGTGGTGCCACCTTGATTCGTTGCAAGCTGATGCAACGCACTTTACGAGATACAGACATATCCCTGACAACTAACGTATGTCCTCACGTTGCAGAATACTCTGGGCAAATGCCCATTTGACTGCACCCTCGGCGGTCCATTTGACAACTTGTTTCTCACCTGACTCTCAGCTACACAGGCTCTCTGTAAAGGCATCATTGCCGTTATCTCCGCTTCAACGGTTTTCCTTATTAACTTTTCACTCATTATACTACCATTCTACGCATTTGTCAATAGCCTTGTGCAAAAAAAGTTACGCTCACAGGGCTATCTGCATTAGTCCGTCTTATACTTTGAAGGGGTATGGAGCTAATCCTTTCGGATATTGCCGATAATGAGCTCGCCGCATTTTTTACAGCCTACGAGTGTCATTCCCTCACTCATTATATCTGCTGTACGGTAGCCTGCGTCGAGGTAGGCCGAAACTGCATTTTCGACAGCGTCTGCTTCCTTTGGCATATCAAAGCTGAAGCGGAGCATCATTGCGGCTGAGAGAATGGTACCAATCGGATTTGCTACATCCTTTCCTGCGATATCGGGTGCAGAGCCGTGGATTGGCTCATACAGACCGCAGGAGGTTTTTCCGAGGCTTGAGGAAGGAATCATTCCTATTGAGCCTGTTATCATAGAAGCTTCGTCAGAAAGGATATCTCCGAACATATTTTCAGTTACGATTACATCAAACTGCGAAGGGTTCTTTACAATCTGCATAGCGCAGTTGTCAACGAGCATATCAGACAGCTCTACGTCAGGATATTCGTCTGCGAGGCGGTGCATAACCTTCTTCCAGAGTCTGCTTGAATCGAGAACGTTGCTCTTTTCAACCGAGCAGAGCTTTCCCCTTCTCTTTCTTGCGGTTTCAAAGCCGATTCTGCCTATACGCTCAATTTCAGCCTCGCTGTAGGTAAGCACGTCGATAGCTGTATCGCCTTCGGTTTTATGCTCACCGAAATATATTCCGCCGATAAGCTCACGGACGATAATAAAGTCGATGCCCTCGTCTACGATTGATTTTTTGAGCGGAGAAGCGTCAGCAAGCTGGCTCCAGATTTTTGCGGGGCGGTTATTTGAGTAGACGCCCATACCTGCTCTGAGTCTTAAAAGTCCCTTTTCAGGACGCATATTTCCCGGAACGCCGTTCCACTTGTCGCCGCCGACAGCACCTAACAGCACGCTGTCAGACTCCACGCACTTTTTAAGCTCAGCTTCGGGAAGCGGGTCGCCGTACTTGTCGATTGCACATCCGCCCATATCGACATCGGTATAATTGAATGTATGTCCGTAAAGCTTAGAAACCTTATCAAGCACATTGAGTGCCTGCTCTACGATTTCAGGGCCTATTCCGTCACCACGAATAACAGCTATATTCTTAACCATTGCCGTTGCCTTCTTTCAGAGATTTAAGCAGTCCGCCGTTTCTGATGATATTCTGGATAAAGTCAGGGAACGGCTGTGCCTTATAGGTTTTGCCTGTTGTGATATTTGTTATAACGCCTGTATCAAAATCCACCTTTACCTCATCGCCTGCGTTGATTTCCTCTGCAGCCTCTTCACATTCGAGGATTGGGAGACCTATATTTATAGCGTTGCGGTAGAAAATTCTTGCAAAGCTCTTTGCTATAACACAGCCTGTTTTACAGGTCTTGATTACAAGCGGGGCATGTTCACGGGATGAGCCGCAGCCGAAGTTCCAGCCTGCGACCATAACGTCGCCCTCCTGCACCTTCTTTACAAACTCCGTATCTATATCCTCCATACAATGAAGTGCAAGCTCGTTTGCGTCAGGTGTATTGAGGTAACGTGCAGGGATAATAACGTCTGTATCTACGTTGTCGGGATATTTAAAAACCTTACCTTGAGTGTTCATTGTCTTACGCCTCCTTATATTCGGTAATGTAGCCTGTCAGCGCACTTGCGGCTGCGGTATGAGGAGAAGCAAGATAAACCTCGCTGTTTACGTGTCCCATACGTCCGACAAAGTTACGGTTTGTAGTTGCGATACACTTTTCGCCTGCGGCGAGTATTCCCATATATCCGCCGAGACAAGGACCGCAGGTCGGAGTTGAAACGACTGCACCGGCGTCGATGAACGCTGTATACCAGCCACGCTCTACACACTCACGGAGTATCTGCATTGTACCCGGAATAATGATAACACGGATACCGTCGGCAACCTTCTTCCCCTTCAAGATATTATAGGCGGCTTCCATATCCTCAAGTCTTCCGTTTGTACAGGAGCCGATAACAACCTGGTCAATCTTTATACCGTGAAGCTCGCTTGCGGGATGTGTATTCTCAGGGAGATGAGGACAAGCGACAGTAGGAACAATTCCCGAAAGGTTTATGTCGATGACCTTTTCATACTCTGCGTCTGCGTCAGCCTCATAGATAACGGGTGTCCTCTCGCTTCTGCCGTCAAGGTACTTATTTGTAACTTCGTCAACAGGGAATATACCGTTCTTTGCGCCTGCTTCGATAGCCATATTACATATACAAAGTCTGTCGTCCATAGAGAGAGTCTTCACACCCTCGCCTGTAAACTCCATACTCTTGTAGAGTGCGCCGTCTACGCCTATCATTCCTATAATTGAGAGGATAACATCCTTACCGCTGCAGTTATCTGCAAGCTTACCTGTGAGGTTGAACTTAATTGCTGAAGGAACCTTGAACCAAGCCATTCCCGTTGCCATTCCTGCCGCCATATCGGTAGAGCCGACGCCTGTTGAGAACGCACCGAGTGCACCGTATGTACAGGTATGGCTGTCTGCACCGATAATACAGTCTCCTGCTGTAACAACACCCTGCTCAGGGAGAAGGGCATGCTCGATTCCCATTTTGCCGACATCGTAGAAGTGGCTGACACAATGGCTGCAAGCGAACTCTCTGCAGGTCTTTGACTGCTCCGCCGCCTTTATATCCTTGTTCGGAACAAAGTGGTCGAGCACGATTGCTACCCTGTCCTTATCGAAAACAGACTCAAAGCCTGCTTTTTTGAATTCATTTACTGCAACAGGAGTTGTAATATCGTTGCCGAGCACGATATCGAGCTTTGCACTAATAAGCTGTCCTGCGACTACCTTGTCAAGCCCTGCGTGAGCGGCAAGGATTTTCTGCGTCATAGTCATTCCCATGATTATTTTCCTCCCTTGGTCATATTATGGAACGCACTGAGAAGTGCCTTTGTACTTGCCTTGATAACGTCGGTATGAGTACCTGCACCCCAGTACAGCACGCCGTCTTCACCTTCAAGACCGATATATGATGCGGCAACGCTTCGTGAGCCCTGTCCCTGCATACTGTGCTGTGTGAATACCTGGAGCACATACTCCTTGCCTGTATAAGCCTTGAGTGCGTTGTTTATAGCACTGAGTGAACCGTTTCCGTCGGCTTCCATCTCGGTTTCCACGCCGTCCTTCATAAAGGTAATGTTAATCTTAACATTGTCCTCATCACGGACAAAGTCGAAATCGGTAACCTTGATATCAGTTTTGATATTGAGATAATTCTCTGTGAATATTGACAGAATCTCATCCGGCTTGAGCTCCTTGTGTTCTCTGTCAGAGATATCCTTACAGGTATAGCTGAGATGCTCACGCATTTTAGCAGGCAGGCTGTAGCCAAAGGTCTGTTCGAGGAGATAACCGATACCGCCCTTTCCTGACTGCGAGTTAACACGGATAACATCTGCATCATAGGTTCTGCCTATGTCCTTAGGGTCGATAGGAATATACGGAACGCTCCACTCGTGGAGCTTGTTCTTTGTTCTGTACTTCATACCCTTGGCGATAGCGTCCTGGTGTGAGCCGGAGAATGCGGCAAACACGAGTGCGCCTGCGTATGGGGCTCTTTCATATACGTGCATTCTTGTACATCTTTCGTAGACCTCGACGAGCTTGTTCATATCAGAGAGATTGAGCCTCGGGTCAACGCCGTGCGAATACATATTCATCGCAAGTGTGATAATATCGACATTTCCTGTTCTCTCGCCGTTTCCGAAGAGCGTTCCCTCTACTCTGTCCGCGCCTGCGAGAAGTGCAAGCTCAGTATCTGCAACGCCTGTACCTCTGTCGTTATGCGGGTGGAGTGACAAGGTAACGAACTCACGGTACTTGAGGTTTTCGCTCATATACTCAACCTGTGAAGCGTAAACGTGAGGAAGGCTCATTTCAACAGTTACGGGAAGGTTTATAATCACATTATTATTTTCATTTGGCTCCAACACATCGAGCACTGCGTTACAAACCTCGAGTGCATATTCAGGCTCTGTACCTGTAAATGATTCAGGAGAATACTCAAAACGGAAGTTGCCCTCATACTCTGCTGCAAGCTTCTTTACGAGCTTTGCACCGTCGATAGCAATCTTCTTGATTTCCTCCTTGCTCTTTTTGAACACCTGTTCACGCTGAGCGACGCTTACTGAATTATAGAAGTGGATAATCGCGCTTGGTGCACCCTTGCAGGCATCGAAGGTCTTTCTGATAATATGCTCTCTGCACTGAGTGAGCACCTGCACCGTTACGTCGTCGGGAATCATATTCTTATCAATAAGTGTACGCAGAAACTCATATTCTGTTTCACTTGCTGCCGGGAAGCCGACCTCAATTTCCTTAAAGCCGACGTCAACGAGCAACTTGAAATACTCAAGCTTTTCCTCGAGGCTCATTGGAATAACGAGGCTCTGGTTTCCGTCACGCATATCTACGCTGCACCATATTGGCGGTTTTTCGATATGGTCTTTTTCAGCCCACTTATTATACTTCTTGTCCACGGGGAAATATCCCACTCGGTACTTACTTGAATCCATCATAGCTTTTACTCCTTTTCTGCTGCCGTTTTTACGTGTTGTAAATTGGAGCGGTCGGACACTTTATAAAACAAAAACCGCCCCAAAGCCTTTTGCTTTGAGACGGGTGTTAATCAATTCTACCACTCGCGGTACCACTCAAATTGCGGATATATAAACCCGCCACTCTTCGAAGTCTGACAACCTCTATGCACTAACGTAGCATTCACGGGAACACCTACCGGGCACTTATGCCTTTGAGCTTCCGGCTCAGAAGTGAGAGGACAAGCATATATAGTATGCTGATTTTCACCGCACATCAGCTCTCTGGAATACTTTTCTGAATGCCCATTCTTCGTCATTGCCTTTACTGCTATTCATTTTTACAGGTAAATTTTATCACGCAAAAAGCATTATTGTCAATGCTCGCACTTATTTGTTTACAAAATGTTCACAAAAGCTCATTTGCTATTGCAAACCACTATGAAATGTAGTATAATGAAACCTGATAAATATATTCTACTCAGGAGAAAATCTATGAACTCATTTTCCAAGGTTATGAAAAGCCGCACTCTCAAAGAGGCTATAATCAACATTCCTGACAGCTTTTTTGAATTCTTCGGAATATGCTTTTCGATGATATTTATACTTAATCCTGTTCTGTACTTTTTCAGAATTAACTTTCACCCGCTCATACCTGCATTTTTCAGGACACTCAATCCTATTGTTGCATATATGGGGCTTGTGCTTCTTGCGTTATACACGGCAAAATACATTTTCACGCACGAGGGCGAGTCTTTAAAAAAGCTTTTAAACAGGCACTGGGCTATTGCACTGTTCGGAGTATTTGCGATACTGATGATTGTGAGCACTCTGATAAACGGTCCGTCCGAGAGGCTTATTTTCGGCTATCACTATCGTGGTGAGGGACTTGTAGGTTATTTCAGCTACCTTTCATACTTTCTTCTTATGGCTATAAGCCGTAACGAAAAGCACAAGAAAATTTGGATTGTAACGCTTCTTGTAAGCTCGCTGTTCCCTGTTCTTCATACGATAATCGGGCACTACGCATACGGTGAAAAGATGCAGGAATTTGTCTTCCACCAGTACAACCATTTCGGCTATTATCTTATGATAATCTGTGCTATATGCTCGGTGCTTATAGTGCTTAATAAAAAGCTGTGGGTTAAGCTTTGCAGCGGAGTACTGTTCTGTCTTTCCTTCCTTGCACTTTTGTCAAACGACACCTACGGCTGTCATCTTGCTGTATATGTGGGAGTGATTGCGGTATGCATAATCTGCTCGATTGCAAAGGGGAAATTCAAGGCTGTAACACTTATACCGATTGGACTTGTTGCAATGACTTTAGCATTCGGCTGTCTTACCTCTGATTTTATACACGAACGATTCAAGACAAACAATCTTCAGTTTGTAAACGACACCGATGCTCTTTTAAACGGAAAAGAGGATGCTGAGAATTCAACGGGTGTTGCGAGAATTATCCTTTGGGAAAACGGCTTTAGATACCTTGCTGAGTCACCGTTTATAGGTCAGGGTGCTGATGCTACTGCAGAGAGGCTCAAGGAAGCGACAAACGACAACGACCGTTGTCACTGCGAATATTTAAACTACGCTATGTGCTATGGCGTTCCTGCGGCATTCTTCTACATTGCGGCAATTGTGGCGATATACCTGCGAGGACTCAAGTATAAAAGCAGGCTCACAGAAATACAGCTTACAGGACTTTGTGCGGCACTTTTCTATCTTGCTTCGGCGGTAATAGGAAACTCTATGTACTACACCGCACCGTACTTATTTATACTTCTTGGAATGGGCTACTACAAGTCCCCTTCCCCTGAGGCAGAATAACAAATACCCCTTGTACTGCGTTTTGCGGCACAAGGGGATATTTTATACTATTTCGCTATACGACTTGAAGGAAAAGTCGGAGAGTCCTGCAAGCTCGTCCCATTCGGGTTTTGTATACGGATTCAAAAACGCACAGACCTTCATTCCGCCCTCTCCTGCGGCTTTTACGCCGGGGATAATGTCCTCAAACACAACGCAATCGCAGGGCTTCACGCCAAGTCTTTGTGCGGCGAGGAGGTAGACATCGGGAAAGCCCTTTCCTCTTTCGGTTTCCTCAGTGCAGGCAAACGCATCAAACAGCTCATATATTCCGTTATTCTTAAGTGCGGGGATATAAAGCCTTGGTGATGCGGCGGTTGCGAGGGCAAGCTTTCTGCCGCTTTCTTTGATTTTAAGAAGCAGCTCCTTTGCACCGTTAAAGAGTCCGATAAAGTTTGCATACTGCTCCTCGATGAGAGTAAACCACTCGTCTATTATCTTATCGGGGTCTTCGTTGAGGGAAAACCTTTTTATTGTATAGTCAGCAGCTTCCTTGAAGGACATTGTTGAAACGCTCCTGCAATAATCGGGGAGCATTTCGATGCCTCGTCTTCTGAAAAACTCCTCGTCTACTCTTCCCCACGCATTGTGAGAGTCGAGAATTGTATTATCCATATCAAAAATAACTGCCTTAGAATCCTCGATAAGCTTTATCATTATGTCTTTCCTCCGTTGTCAAATCTCCTGTATATCAATTGCCTTGAAGCCCTCGCCGTATATTGAATCGGCTGATGCGACCATTACAAATGCTGTTTTGTCAGCCTCACACACAAGCTCTTTTGCTTTATAGAAACTCTGATTTCTCACTGCACATATAAGCACAGACCTTTTTTCACCCGTATAACCGCCCCTTGCGTCTATAATACTGACACCTGCGCCGAGCTTTTCTGTGAGTGCCTCAGTTATTTTCCTGCCGTCTGACGTAACGATAATAAGCAGCTTTGACTCATCCATTCCGTACAGCACAAAGTTCATAACAGTGGCACTTGAGGCAATTGCTATAACCGAATACACCACGAGCTCCCAGTTGCCTAAAACTACACCTGACAGCAGGGCTATTGCACCGTCGGTTACAAGGAACACGTTGCCCGTTTTGATATGCGGTATTTTTTCCTTAATAAGCCTTACGACGATATCTATTCCGCCTGTTGTTGCTCTGCATCTGAAGATTATTCCGACGCCGAGCCCGACGAGTCCTCCGCCTGCGAGCGAGGCTATCATCATATCATCTGTAACAGGTCTTAGGGTAGCTATTATATCTATCGCACAGCTTGAAAGCAAGAGTGCTGTGAGTGTTGCAAAAAAGAAGCTTTTGCCGAATTTTCTTACTGCGACAGCAAGAAGCGGCAGGTTCATAATCAGTATAAGAGAACCGACATTTTTCCTAAAAAGTCTTCCCAGCACGATTGCGACTCCTGTAACACCGCCGGGTACAATTCCGACGGGGCTTATAAACAGGCTGACACCTGCACCCATTATTACACTTCCCAGTGCAATCCAAAGCAGTTTTATAAAGCCTTTCTTCACGATACTTCCCCTTTGTTTTCAGGTAGTATGTGCAGAAAGGCTTAGTTTATAATATATTTAGCTCTGATAGAACTTATTTTCCTGGAACTTAGGCTCACAGGTAAGGTTTATGCCAAGACGCTTGAACACCTTTTCATCGATATTTGAAAGGATAACCGTTGAATGAACCTGACAGCCGTAGAGCTTTGGAAGCTGGTCGAGGGCAAGCTGAACGGTAGGGTTAGTAACCGCACAGATTGAAAGTGCGATAAGCACCTCGTCGGTATGCAGTCTTGGGTTCATATTTCCGAGATGTCTAATCTTGAGCTCCTGGATAGGCTCGATTACGCTTGGTGAAATAAGCAGCTCCTTATCGTCTATACCTGCAAGCGTTTTGAGTGCGTTAAGAAGCATTGCAGAAGAAGCACCGAGAAGCTCAGAGGTTTTTCCTGTTACTATTGTGCCGTCACTGAGCTCCATAGCTGCTGCGGTATCTCCTGTTTCCTCAGCCTTTTTAAGAGCGACAGCGATTGTTCTTCTCTGGCTTGCCTTTATACCGACCTGATTCATCAGAAGCTCAACCTTATAGATTTCCTCCTTTGAGCCTCTGCCGAGTCTTTCGTTACAAAGTGCCTCATAGTATCTTCTGATAATTTCCTGCTGGGCGGCTTCTCTTACGATTTCGTCGTCAATGATACAGTTTCCTGCCATATTAACGCCCATATCGGTAGGTGACTTATATGGTGACTCGCCGAGTATTCTCTCAAAGGTTGCGTTAAGAAGCGGGAACACTTCAACGTCACGGTTATAGTTTACAGTTGTTTCGCCGTAAGCTTCGAGGTGGAACGGGTCTATCATATTAACGTCATTAAGGTCTGCTGTTGCAGCTTCATAGGCGATATTAACGGGATGCTTGAGCGGAATATTCCATATAGGGAAGGTTTCAAACTTTGCATAGCCTGCGGAAGTGCCTCTTAGATGCTCATGGTAGAGCTGTGAGAGGCAGGTAGCCATTTTTCCGCTTCCGGGTCCGGGAGCGGTTACAACGACGAGCTGTCTTGAGGTTTCGATATAGTCGTTCTTTCCGTAGCCCTCGTCGCTCAGGATTGTGAGCAGGTCTGACGGATAGCCCTGAATTTTATAATGCTTATAGGTTTTGATACCGAGGCCTTCGAGTCTTTTCTGGAACTTATCGGCAGCCGTCTGTCCTTCATACTGGGCAAGCACGACGCTTCCGACATACAGACCGATTTTCTTGAAAAGACCGACAAGTCTTAAAACGTCTACATCATAGGTGATACCGAGGTCGCCTCTGATTTTATTCTTTTCGATATCCGCAGAATTTATAACGATAACAATTTCAGCCTCTTCCTTGAGCTGGAGAAGCATCTGGAGCTTACTGTCAGGCTTGAAGCCGGGCAGCACTCTTGAAGCGTGGAAATCGTCAAACAGCTTTCCGCCGAATTCGAGATACAGCTTTCCTCCGAATTTTTCAATTCTCTCTCTGATATGCTCCGACTGGAGCTTCAGATACTTATCGTTATCAAAACCTATTCTGCTCATCGTAGACCTCCCCGTTCTGCTGAGTATTCCTGCAGGACGTTTTCTATAAATTACGGCTTACTGCATCAAAGCAACCGCCGTTGCACATTCCGGAAAATATTATACCACAAAAAAAGACAGCTTTCAAGTAGATAGCTGTCATTTTTATTTAAAATATATCATATATCCTTTACAGATTCCCTGTACTTTTTCGGGGTTATGCCACACTGCTTTTTAAAGATTCTTATAAGGTGGCTGCAATCGGAAAAGCCGAGCTCCTGGCTGATAAAGCTTATATCGTAATCGGTTGTCATAAGCAGGGACTTTGCTCTTTCTACTCTTACCCTTTCGATATACTCCTTGCAGGAAACCCCGTTTGAAGCTTTGAAGCATCTTGCAAAATGCGAATAGCTCATATCACACATTTTTGCGAGTGTTTCCACTCTGAGCGGTTCGTCGAAGTGCTTATCTATATAATCGCTGACCTTTTCGAGCGTAAGCTTTTCATCAAGCACACGGCTGACAGAATCGAACAGGCCTGTTCTTCTCCACATTCTGATTATCTGCACTACAAGCTTTGCAAAGGTAGCTTCGAGAGAAACATACGAGCCCCACTCGTCGCTGCTTCCTTCACGCAGGCAGTCCTTGAACATCTTCAGAAGCTCAGGTTCACGGAAGGAACGTATAACGAGTCTTTCGCTATGCTTTTCATTTGCATAGGAGAGCATTGTTTCAAACGCCTCGAAAAGCTCCTTGGCGGCTGAAGCCTTATCAAAATCGGCAATAACCGATATAAAATCCGACTTACTTTCGACCTTTGATATTGTATGCACGACGCCCGGGCATATTGCCATAACGTCTCCCTCGTGGAGCACATACGGTCTTTGCGGGAGGCTGACCTTCACGGCACCTGACGACACGCACAGAAGCTCACAGTCATAGTGCTTATGCGGTCTTGAATAATATCTTGAAGAAAGTCCTGATGAGTCAGCAACTTCGATATAGCCTATCATATTCTTGCCCACACGCACTCTCTCCTTTTATCTTACTCAGTCGGTATTACATAATCGGGTTGTCTATCGGACCGACCTCTTCTGACGGGATAAGCGTTATTCTGTAATTGACGCTATACTCGTCGCCGTTATCATACTCGCCTGTTGCGGTCTGCACAAAATGAGTAATAACCTCATTGGTATCATAATAATACTCAACCTTGAAGCTATCGAGCTTTCCTTCTTCCATGCCCATCTTAGCTTCCTTTGCGTCATAGACATAGGTAATAACGCCTGAGCCGTCCTCGTTCTCCTTAAGCTCGGCAGTTTCTACACCTTCCTCGGAAAAATAGAACACTGCGTCTGTTGTTTCGCCGTGGACAGAGAACTCCTTGTCATAGAAGATTACTCTCTCGTCCGTTTTCGGGAGCAGCGAGCCTACGCCGTCTTCCTCGACATAGAGGTTATAGCCTGTGCTATACTCCTTATACACTCCGTCGTCTGTTGCTTTTTCGGAATAGTAGGTAAGCATACCGACCTCATCATACCAATAGATAAACTTCTCTTCGAGTTTATCATTGCTGATATCCCAGACCTCTATGCCGCCGCTGTTCTGTTTATTATAAGAGTTCATCGCCTTTCTGACGATTTCCTCACCCGGCAAATCCTTATCCTCTTTTGCCTTGAACGGATTTGCGCACGCTGAAAGAGACGTTACTGCTATTACAGATGAGAGCAGTGCCGCCAGAATAGTTTTTGTTTTCATTGCCTTAAAATTTTCCTCTCATACAGAGCCTTAGCCTCTGCCGTTGACCTTTGAATTTACTATAAGCATTATTGCCACACAGAATATCTGAGCGACAGTTACCTTAAGTTTCATGCCGATTGTGAAGGTAAGCACGCTAAGGTCGACAGTAACGCTGTCAAAGCCGATTGACTGTCCCCATGCGAGCCAGTCGACATATGCTTTTCCGTCACAGATTGACGAAATAAATCCGCCGAGCACTATACCTGCCAGAATGAAAAATATAAACGCAAAGGTGTGTTTGAAATCTCTTGCTGCTGCCATAATTCTTTTCCTTTCCTGTTCCCCTTATTTTATCACACTTATACAACTAAAGGTGCATAAGCCTAAGCTCATAGCCTACGCTGTGCACCCCCGTTTTTCATTATTTCCTGTGAGAATTGCTTCTCCTGTTGCCTTCCTTCAATCTTTTCATATCGGAAAGCTTTTCGTCGCTTGATGCCTTGAACTTACTGAGCATATCCTCAAATGACTGATTACCGCTCTCGGTAAGCGTTGAACGTGTCGGAGTAAACACAGGCGGCTGCTTTGACATATCCTGTCCTGCTGCATCTGCCTGCGGTCTTTTCTTTGGTGCAAAGCTACCGCTTTTCTTAAAGCCGTCGCCCTGTCTCTGAGGTCTTCTCTGAGTCTGTCCTTCAGGAGCCTGAGCTCTCTTGATAGACATACTTACCTTGCCCTCTTCAGAAACAGAAAGCACCTTAACCTTAACTGTCTGTCCTTCCTGGAGGTGGTCCTTAATCTCATTGACAAATGTCGATGCGACCTCTGAGATATGTACCATTCCCGTTTGTTTCTTACCGTCAACTACGACATCAACAAACGCGCCAAACTTTGTGATACCTGTGACCTTACCCTCATAAACTTTTCCGACCTCAAGCTGCATTGGTGTAAAAACCTCTCTCTTTTCCTATAATTATTTCTGCAAGGGCTTAAAGCCCTGCTTTATTCCTGGCTGGTAAAGTAGTATCTCTTTTCGCCCGGATATCCGTATCCGTACTTTTCGATAGCTATTCTTTCCATATATTCGTTCTGGTCATCAGAGCTGAGTATTCTGCTGTACTCGTCACACTGCTGCTGTGTAAGCGTTATCTGTGCCTGGAGCTCCTCGTTCCCCTTTTCAAGCTCCTCGACCTTTGCACTCTGCGAAATCCACAGGTACACGGCATACACGATTATGAGCACAAGTATAAGCAGAATTACATAATGTGCGAGGGGTCTTCTGTTTCTTCCCTCGTCGATATAATTCATTTCGTTATTCATTTGTTTTATTGTCGCCTCCGCTTTATAAAAGCCACTATTTTATCTTTCTATACCATATCATTATACAACAGGTTTTCGTTTTCTTTCAAGCATTTTTCCTGAGTTTTTCGTTTTTTAAATAAACTTTTAGTGTTTTGCACAAATTTCCCCGTTACCTTTGTAGCATTTCTTACTATAAACGCAGTTGGTCTTTTGAAAATATGCTTTTTCACAAAGCAAATAACTGTTGAGACGACGCAGGTAAGGGCATTTCCGACGGTAATTCTCTCAAGGAACATACCTATCACGCACCCTGCGAGTATAAAGCCTCGCAGTTGTCCCCACGCAAGTGCGGTCACAAAGACATAATAACACAGTCCGCAGGCGATAACAAACAGAAAATCCTCTATGAACACCACTGCGTCGTGGTGCTTAAAGCTTCTTCTGAGTATCCGAAGCACCTCATAGCACAGCCCGAAGAAAACGCCAAGCAACACAGACATAAGAAACAGCATTGTTTCCTTTTCGATACCGAATATCATCTGCGTTTCAAAGCCGTCGGGCAGAATTGCAAGCAAAGTCAAGGCTACATTCCCTCCGTCCTATCTGAGCATCTTCTTGAAGATAGACGCTTTCGCTTTTCTGTTCTTTTCGCCGTAGCTCAGAAGCCATATATCACCCTGTACCGTCAGATTGCCCGACTCTACCGACAGCTCGTTTATATGGAGATTCTTCCCCTTTATAAGAAGCTCTCCGAGCTGTGTGAAAAGCAATATCTGGCTTTCGTCAAAGCTGTCTATATCGGTTACACCGCTGAGTGTAAGACTGCTTCTGTTTTCAAGTGACAGGCTGTGTCTGCCGTTTTCCTTCTCCTGCATGGCATTCCCTCCGCATCATTTCTTTATGAATGTATATTACCGCCCTGCTTGTCTGTATTCGTTAACAGAATATTAACAAACAATTTTCTGAAATTATACATATAAAAACGTTTTCGAGGTAGGAAAGATATTGAAATGTGAAACCTTTACTGTTATAATTATTGTAGAAAATAAAGACAAAGGGGCTACTGCTATGGGAATATATTATAATGAAAAAGCGTCTCTTTTCAGACTTGATGCAAAGGACACAAGCTACATTCTGAAAATTGCGTCATGCGGTTATCCTGCACACGTTTATTTCGGAAAGAGGCTTCCTGATGAAGACCTTACATATCTTCTGAGACTTGACGAGAATCCGTTCACACCTGAAACAAACAACCGTGACAAGGCTTGCTACCACGACACACTTCCGTTTGAATATCCTAGCTTTGGCACAGGTGATTACAGAGAGCCTGCCTTCAAGATACTTGACGAAAACGGCTGTTCGACCTGCTCTCTCACATATGTTTCACATAGGATATACGGCGGAAAGCCGAAGCTTGAGGGCTTGCCTGCTACCTTCGCTGAGGAAAACGAGGCTACAACTCTTGAGCTTTACTGCGAGGACAAGGCAAGCGGACTTCAGATAGTTCTTGTATACACTGCATTTGAAGAGCTTGACGTTATCACAAGAAGCGTAAGATTTGAAAACAAGGGCGAAAATGCTGTATATCTTACGAGGGCATTTTCAACCTGCGTTGAGTTTGACGACTGCAATTACGACATGATAACCTTAAACGGCTCATGGGCAAGAGAGCGACACATTGAGCGTGCTCCTCTTCACCACGGAAAACAGCTTATTGACTCTATGCGTGGCGAATCCTCACATCAGAACAATCCGTTTGTTGCACTTGTTTCACACAATGCGACAGAGCAGATTGGCGAGGCTTACGGCTTTAACTTTGTATATTCGGGAAACTTCTTTGCACAGGCTGAGGTAACACAGCACAAGAAGGCACGCTTCCTTATGGGTATAAACAGCCTTGACTTCTCATGGCTTTTAGAGAAGGGCGAAAGCTTTGTTGCACCTGAGGTTGTAATGGTCTACTCTGACGAGGGTATCGGAAAGATGTCGAGAACCTTCCACGACCTTTACAGACAGCATCTTATAAGAGGTCAGTACAAAGACAAGCGACGCCCTATTCTCATCAACAACTGGGAAGCTACATACTTTAACTTCAACACTCAGAAGCTTATCGACATTGCAAAGGAAGCTTCAAAACTCGGAATTGAGATGCTTGTAATGGATGACGGCTGGTTCGGTCACAGAGATTCAGACAACAGCTCGCTGGGCGACTGGTTTGTATATGAAAAGAAGCTTGAGGGCGGACTCAAGAACCTTGTAGACGAGGTAAACAAGCTGGGTATGAAGTTCGGTATCTGGTTTGAGCCTGAGATGATTTCGCCTGACTCAGAGCTTTTCAAGGCACATCCTGAGTGGGCTATTCAGGTTAAGGGCAGAGAGCTTACACTTTGCAGAGAGCAATATGTTCTTGACTATTCAAGAGAGGATGTAAGGGATTACGTTCACTCTATGATGAAGGACATTCTTGATAACGCTAACATTGAATACATCAAGTGGGATATGAACCGCCAGCTCACAGAGGTCGGTTCACAGACACTTCCGAAGAACAGACAGAGAGAGCTGTGGCACAGATATGTTCTTGGCGTATACGACCTTATGGAGCGTATCACAAGCGAGTATCCGCACATTCTTCTTGAAAACTGTTCGGGCGGCGGTGCGAGATTTGACCCGGGTATGCTTTACTACTCACCGCAAATCTGGTGCTCAGATGACACAGACGCTATTGAAAGACTCAAGATTCAGCACGGCACTTCTATCTGCTATCCTTGTTCGGCAATGGGTGCACACGTTTCAGACTGCCCTAACCACACTGTCGGCAGAAGCACTCCGTTTTCCACAAGAGGTCACGTTGCTATGGTGGGAACCTTCGGCTACGAGCTTGACGTTACAAAAATTCCGCAGGCAGACAGGGATGCTATTCCGGGACAGATTGCAGAGTTCAACAAGTACAACACACTTGTCCGCACAGGCGACCACTACCGCATAGGAAACGTATTCGAGGACAACACCTGGGATGCGTGGATGTTTGTTTCAAAGGACAAGTCAGAGGCGCTGTTTGAGTTTATCCAGGTGCTTGGCAGACCTAACGAGCGTTCACGCAGAATAAAGCTTTGCGGTCTTTGTCCTGAAAAATACTACTACGAAGAATCAAACCCTGAGCTTAAGCTGTCGGGTGCGGCACTTATGAATGCAGGTATCAACATCGGCAACATCTGGGGCGACTACCAGAGCAGGATTCTTCACTTTATTGAGGCGAAATAACTACACATACAGGAGGTACACTTTATGAAAAAGAGCAAGCTTCTGGCAGTTTGCACGGCGGCTGTAATAGGTCTTGGCTGTATGGCAGGCTGTTCAAAGGATGACTCATCGTCAGACAGCGGTGAGGACAAGACGGTTTACTACAACGCAGAGGATATTGACACAGGCTGGACATGGGGCAACGCACAGATTGTCGGCGGAGGATTCATTCCGGGAATTGTCTACAATCAGACTGAGGAAAACGTTCTGTATGCACGTACTGACATGTGCGGTGCTTACCGCTGGAACGCAGAGACCTCAAGATGGGACTGTATCACAGACTGCATCGGCGCTGAGGACTGGAACTTAAACGGAATTGAATCTATTGCTACTGACCCTGTTGAGCCAAGCAGAGTGTATATGGCTTGCGGTACATACAGCAGTCAGGGCAACGGTGCTATATTTGTTTCTGAGGACTACGGCTCAAACTGGGTCAAGGTAGACCTGCCGTTCGGTCTTGGTGGAAACGAGGTCGGCAGAGGCGCAGGCGAAAGACTTGTTGTTGACCCTAACGACAACAGCATTATTTACTTCGGAACAAGAACTCAGGGTCTTTACCGCTCAACTGACTACGGCATGACATGGGAGCCTGTTGAGTCGTTCCCGACAAAAGGTAACTACAACAGCGACGGCTATCAGCTCGGTCTTACATGGGTAGCGTTTGATAAAACAAGCTCTTCCAAGGGCGAGGCTACAAAGACAATCTTTGTCGGAGCAGGTCTTGCGGGCGAGGACAACGTATTCAGAAGTGACGACGGCGGTGAAACATGGACAGCGGTTGCAGGCTCAAACCCCAACCTTGAGCACTCCATGTATCCGCAGCAGGGCAAGATTTCAAATGGCTCTCTCTACGTAACATACGCAAACGGCTCATTCCCTAACCAAGTTTCGATGGGCTGTGTATACAAGATTGATATTGCTACAAACGAGGTCAAGGACATAACTCCGGGCAAGCATCCGTTCTGCGGTCTTGACGTAAACGGAGATATGGTTGTTGTATCAACTGTATGTCACTGGTCACCTGAAGACAACATCTACGTTTCATACGACGGCGGCGAAACATGGAACGGCTTCTGGGACTGGGACACAGGCGAAAAGAACTACGAGATGGACGTATCGAATGCGCCTTGGCTTTACTGGCACGGCGAGCTGAAGCTTGGCTGGTGGACATCGGCTGTTGCGATAAATCCGTCTGACACAAACGAGCTCCTTTACGGCACGGGTGCTACAATCTACGGAACAAAGAACCTTTCCGCTGTAAAGGACGGCACTGTAAAGATTGAAGTTATGGCAATGGGTATTGAGGAATGTGCGATGTTTGACATTGTATCGCCTTCCGACCCTGACGGTCCTGAGATATACACAATCCTCGGTGACCTTTACGGCTTCAGACACGATGATGTAACAAAGCCACCGCAGGAGCATTTCGGTGACTTCCCTGCTACAAGCCTTGCGGTTGCAGATGATGCGGCAGAGTTTGTTGTAAGAGCTACCTCATCCGGTGACAAGCCTGTTATATACAGCAAGGATTCGGGCAAGACCTGGACATACGTTTCTACACTTCCTGAGGGAATCGGAAACGATGCAGGCGGACAGGTTGTTATGTCCTGCGACGGCTCTACAATTCTCTGGCAGCCCGGAACTGCGGGCACAAGTGCTTACCGCACAGGCGACTTCGGAGACACCTGGGAGATGTGCGAGGGACTTCCTATAAACGCAAAGCTTCTTGCTGACGGAGTAAATCCTGACACCTTCTACGCTACCTACGACGGAACCTTCTATATTTCTACCGACGCAGGAAAGACATTCAGCGTGCTTACAACCTTCCTCATCTCAAGCTTTGACTGGGTTGCAAACAACGATGTTGAAGGAGAGGTATGGCTTGGTATAAGCGGCGGCGGTGTATGGAAGCTTGATGTTGCAAATAAGGCTGTTGAAAAGACAGCGGGCAACTGCACACAGGCTGACGCAATCGGTCTTGGCAAGGCGGCTGACGGACAGACACAGATGGCTATATACATTCTCGGCGAGGCAAACGGCGAGGGCTGGGGCGTATACCAGTCCATCGACGGCGGTGCTACCTGGAAGAAGCTCAACGATGACACTGAGCGTTGGGGAAATGTAAACAAGTGCATAAGCGGCGACCCTAAGGTTTACGGCAGAGTTTACATCTCGACAAACGGAAGAGGCATCATCATGGGCAACGAAAACAAGTAATCAAAAAACTCACTCCGCAAGGGATATTCCCCTGCGGAGTTTTTATGTTGGATACGGTATTGCAAATAGTTATAGTTTGTGGTATATTATTAGAAACGATAAAATATTCAAAGGGGGTAATAGTACGCAAGCTCAGAAACGAAACAATCTGATAGATGTACTCAAGTGTGCCGCTTGCTTTGCGGTAATTCTCCTGCACTTTTCGACCCACGAGTTTGAACAGAGGGGTGTTCTCCTGCAGACTGCAATAGGACGCTGTGCGGTGCCGATATTCTTTATGATTTCGGGATACTTTGCAAGTCTCAAGCCTATTGAGAAACAGGCAAAGGGCTTTCTCAAGGGTGCTGTAAGAATGGCTGTATACTACGTTATATTTGAGGTTATTCTATACTTCCTGCACGGTCTTGCAAGAGAGCTCACAGACAAGGACAGAACCTTCGCAACGCTCGATTTCAGCTTCCGCAGGATAAAGGAATTCTTCTTGTTCAACGAGCCGTTTTTTGCAACATATCTGTGGTATCTGCTCTCTTATATGTACTGCCTTATAATTTACGCTGTTGCGGTAAAGATAAAGCCTCTTATGAAGCTCATTGCGATTGCGACGCCTTTCCTTCTTATCGGCTACATCGCACTCGGAAGATACAGCGTAATCTTCTTTGACAAAGGTCTTGACCTTATATACTCGAGAAACTTTTTATTTGCGGCACTTCCGATGTTCACGGTTGGCTACTACATTAACAAGATAAAGCGGCCTGTCAAATCGGATGCGGGGATGCTGTTCCTTATAGGAATAAGCTTGTTCCTGCTGTACTGCGAGGCTCTCTCCTTCCTCAGAAGTCCGTCTATTGACAGTGGCAGAAACAACTACTTTATGAATCTTATTGTCGCATTCCTTGTAACAAAGCTTGCGACATCGACAGAGAGAAACACGACCTCTGACAATCCGCTTGCTGTAATAGGCAGAAAGTACTCACTCTACATTTACCTTCTTCAATATGTAGCAAACGAGCTTCTAAAGGTAATCTTCTTCTACACTAAGCGTTATCCATTCGGAAAGCTTATGTACAACTTCTACGGCTTTGCAAAGCCTGTTATGGTATTTGCAGCAGCTCTGCTCCTCTCGATGCTTGCATACAGGATTGAGAGGCTGATAGTATCACTCATATCAAAGAAATCAGACAAGCCTCAGAAGGCGGCTTAAATCAGGTTCAGACACAAAATAACGGTTCAAGGTTTAATCATAATCCGATTTACCTTGAACCGTTTTATTTTACCTGCTACTGCGGTTATTCAGCACTTCCCATTTTGCGCTGTACAGCCTTGATTATCTCTATAACAGGGATAATTGTAACTGCTATACCCATAGCTGCAAAGTACTCTGCAACGCTGATTGCTGTGAAGCCGAATGCATTTCTGAGGAACGGAACGAACAATACTGCTGTTGTAGAAACGAGCGAGAATATCATTGAACCCCAGAGAACCCAGTTGTTGCTTCTGATTGAGAAGGATGACTTTCTGCGTGAACGCATATTGAATGAGTGGAACACTTCTGTCATGGAGAGTGCGAGGAATGCCATTGTCATACCGTCAGGGCTCTGTGCGATTTCCCACTTTCCCGACTCCATGAAGTGACCTACGAAATATGCTGAAAGTGTAATGATTGTAACGAGTATGCCCTGGATAAGAACGTCTACACCGAGTCCGCCTGAGAACACGCCTTCGTCGGCACTTCTCGGCTTACGCTTCATGATGTCCTTTTCAGCCTTTTCCATACCGAGCGCAAGTGCCGGCAGGCAGTCTGTTACGAGGTTAATCCAGAGGAGGTGTACAGGCTTTAAGATTGTAAAGCCCATAAGCGTTGCGAAGAAAATTGAGAGAACCTCAGAGAGATTTGATGAAAGCAGGAACTGGATTGACTTTCTGATGTTGTCGTAGATTCTTCTGCCTTCCTCTACTGCTGAGATGATTGTTGCGAAGTTGTCGTCGGCAAGAACCATATCGGCAACGTTCTTGGTAACGTCTGTACCTGTGATTCCCATTCCGACACCGATATCCGCATTCTTGATAGAAGGAGCGTCGTTTACTCCGTCACCCGTCATAGCGGTAATCTTGCCCTTTTCCTGCCAAGCCTTTACGATTCTTACCTTATGCTCAGGCTGTACTCTTGCATAAACAGAATACTGAGTAATCTTTTCGCTGAGCTCTTCGTCAGAGATTTCGTTAAGCTCTGCACCTGTGATTGCCTGTGAAGCATCGGTAATAATTCCGAGCTCCTTAGCTATAGCAACGGCGGTATCCTTATGGTCGCCTGTAATCATAATAGGTCTTACGCCTGCTGCCTTACACTCTACGATAGCAGCCTTTACCTCAGGTCTTACAGGGTCAATCATACCGGTAAGTCCGACATAGCAAAGGTCCTGCTCAAGATATGTGTCGGAGAAGTCTGTCGGAGCTTCCTCCCAGCTTCTCATAGCGAGTGCGAGGACTCTGAGGGCTCTGTCAGCCATATCCTTGTTTGCTCTTAAAATCTGAGCCTTTATCTGGTCTGTGAGCTCAACTGTTTCGCCGTCGATGAGCGCCTTTGTACAACGTCTTAATATCTCGTCGGGAGCACCCTTTGTATACTGTGTGATGACACCCTGAGCGTCCTTATGGACAGTTGTCATCATCTTTCTCATTGAGTCAAACGGAGCTTCGCCGAGTCTTGGGTAAGCGAGCTTTTCCTCGTTCTTTGGCATACCTAGCTTGTTTGCGTAGTTTACGAGTGCACACTCGGTAGGTTCACCGATTGCCTCATTCTTATCTAAATCGAGGTCTGCGTCGGAGCACAGCGACATACCTCTTGCGAGAAGCTGTTCGTCACAGCCGTAGTGCTCTACGACAGTCATCTTGTTCTGTGTGAGAGTACCTGTCTTATCAGAGCAGATAATCTGTGCACAGCCGAGAGTTTCAACCGCTGTAAGCTTTCTGATAACTGCGTTTCTCTTTGACATATTAGTAACGCCGATAGAGAGAACGATAGTTACAACTGTTGCAAGTCCTTCAGGGATTGCTGCAACTGCAAGGCTTACCGCTACCATAAATGTATCAATAAGAGTATGCTTTGAGATATCAGGGTATGCTCTTATAAGGTTTACTGCAAAGATTACTGCACAGATGCCGAGAACGAGGAATGTGAGAATCTTTGAGAGCTGGGCGAGCTTTCTTTGGAGAGGGGTATCGTTGTCCTGAGCCTTTGTGAGAGCGTCGGCAATCTTACCCATTTCGGTATCCATACCTGTTGCAACGACAACTGCCACGCCTCTGCCGTAAACAACCGTACTGCCCATATACGCCATATTCTTTCTGTCGCCGAGCGGTACGTCCTTACCGTCTGCGGCGAGCGCTTCCTCGCACTTTGTAACAGGGACAGATTCACCTGTGAGGGCAGCTTCCTCAATCTTGAGGCTTGCGCACTCTATAATTCTGCAGTCGGCAGGAACGCTGTCGCCTGCTTCGAGGATTACGATATCTCCCGGTACAAGCTCTTCGCTGTGGACTGTAATCTGCTTTCCGTCACGCAGGACCTTCGAGGTTGCTGCGGCAATTTCCTGCAGAGCTTCGATAGCCGCTTCCGCTTTACTTTCCTGTACTACACCGAGGACAGAGTTTATGATTACAACCGCCATAATGATAATTACATCGGCGAATGACTCTCCCTCATATGCTGCTGTTATTCCTGAAACAATTGCTGCTACGATAAGGATAATTATCATAGGGTCTGCAATCTGCTCTAGGAATCTTCTCAGCAGTGTTTTCTTTTTTCCCTCTGCGAGCTTGTTCTTGCCATACTTCTGAAGTCTTGCCTGCGCTTCCTGCGAGGTCATACCTTCACGCTTTGCATCATACTCGCCGAGCACTTCCCGGGTGCTCTTAAGATACTCCTGCATATACTTACCTCCGTCAGATATAAAAATAAAGCTCATATACAGAAAACCCGTATATGAGCATCATTACATTATAATTTGATAAATGACTGCTCTATATCAACAGCAGTTATTATACCACAGCTCCGCCAAAATGTCAAGGACATTTACCGCCCTTTCACATCGTTTGCGGAAGAATTAAGCGATTTGACCATAAACGGCAGCTCAAGCCCCTTGCACGCCTGTGCATAATAATAGCCCTGGCAGAGGTCTACCTTAAACAGCTCTCTTACCTGTGTTGCAATGCTTTCGGTTTCGATACCCTCCGCAACGACCTCAAGTCTTATACTCTTGGCGATATTGATTGAGTTGCTCAGAAGAATCATAGCCTTATCATTTACAAGCGCTTCCTCAATAAAGCTTCTGTCGAGCTTCAGGTAGCCAATCGGGAGCACCATGAGCTGCTGGAAGCTTGCTGAGCCGGTGCCGAAGTCGTCGATAGCAAACTTAAAGCCCAAGGAATATAGCTCCTTGATATTGCTTACAACGATATCCGGTGGGTTTGCGCCGACATGTTCAGTAATCTCAAAGCAGATTCTTGACGGCTTTACGTCATACTTCTGCACCGTTGATGCTATAAGACTTACAAGGTCAGTCTGCATACACTGGAGCACTGACAGGTTTACACCGATAAGCTTGATACCTGCGTCATCGAGCTTTCCGCCTGCGATAAGCTTGCAGACATTTTCAAGCACGAACTCGCCGACCTTGAACATTGTTCCGTTCTTTTCGGCAATCGGGATAAACTCGTCAGGCATTACATAACCGAGAATCGGGTCACGCAGTCTTACAAACGCTTCTGCATTTGTATACTTCTTATGCTTTTCAGAATATATAGGCTGGTAAACGACCTCAAGCACTCTGCTGAGATTATCCGACATAAGCGTTCTCTCGATTGTTGCTCTTCTTCGTCTGTCCATTACCTCTATGCTGTCAACATAGGTTATTGTGTTCTTATCGTCATTTGCGAGGATTTCATCGATAAGGTCGAGGAAGGTTGTATAGTCGGGTGCATGCTGTGGGTAGCTTATAAGGCACATTGAGGCTGACAGAATTGTTTTCATTTCCTCAAATCCCCATGGCTCCTTCATACGCTGACTGATACTGTCCATTACAAACTTAGGTTCTGAGCTTTCATTTACAAAGCACAGTGCAAAAGCTCCGCCTCCGAACGAAAACGCATTACCGTATCTTACATACTTGGAGATGTAATTTGCAAATGCAAGATTCACCTTTGCGGCAATCTGCCCGCCGAACATATCCGACAGGAACTTTGCGTCATTGAGCTTTACAACAAGCACGGAGAAATTCATTCCCGTTGAGGTATACGCTTTACAGTCGCTTTCAAAGGATTGTCTTGAAAGAAGCTTTGTAGCGTTATCAACAGAAGAGTCGTTCGCCTGATACAGCATACTGATTATTGAGATATAAAGCATTGCGCCGAAGCACTCAACAAGATATCTCGGCTGATAGAGCTGTATAGCAGACGGTACTATATTAAGTATAGAGGTTACATAGATGACGACTCGCATTGATTTTCCGAAGAAGTCGGTATGCTTCAGCACGAACACCATCAGGAATGCAAGATAATAGAACGCTATCACATATCCAATCCAGATATACTTTCCTCTGTGATAGTTTCCGTCAGCATCAAAGTAGAAAAGAATCTTGAGAAGCGGATTGAATGCGATAAGCACAGACATTGCCGCCATAGGAACAATGAGCTGACATTTTCTGCGGAAGGTCATTCGCACAATAGGCTCTGCCATAACAACAAAGTAAGACACTACGAGGAACGAGGTTGCCGAGTGGAAGAAGTAATAGAACATATTTATAATCCACTTGGTTGTCATAAATCCGTTCTGTGAATTTACAATTATAGTTCCTATGTCCGTCAGCGTAGCAAATCCGCCTGTCCACAGGAGCACCTCGAAAATCCTGCTCTTGAAGGATATAATACTCTTCTTTATATAAAATGAGACAAGAAGCACCACGCAGATAAACAGCGCACATATATCAAAATGCATTATGTATTCCACTGTACTTCCCTCCCTTTAGCTTTTATACCTTATTTATTATAACACATACAGCGAAATTGTCAATATATATTGCAAAAAGCAAAAGTAACTGTTTCTATGTAATTCAGCACTCTGCCACGCTAAAATGTTTTTCAAGCGGTAACAAATACAAGATACAGTTTTGTAACATTTAATTCACAGCAATATGGCAAATTGCACACTTCCGTACAGAGATTTTTGTGCAATATTGCTGATGTTGAAACCAAAAATTACAGTTCGGGCTTGACAAACGGGCGTTTTTGGGGTATTATATTACAAGATGGTTACAATGATTACAAAACGATTGTAACCGAAAGACAACAAAATTTTGATATCGACAAAATGATACATACAGATAACAGAGAAAGGATTTGTTACTATCAGAACATATAAGATTAAGATGCTCAAGAGAATTCTTGCTACATCACTTGCAGTGCTTATCGCACTCGGTACAGCAACAGCATTCCTTGGCGAAACAGACAACGTAATTACATCTCAGGCTACACCTGAGCTTGAACAGTATCAGCAGCAGCTCGACGCACTCCAGCAGCAGCAGGAAGAGCTCAACGGAAAGATAGAGAATGCTTCAGGAAGTCTTGAAGACTTAAAGCAGAAGAAGCAGTACATCGAGGAGCAGATTAAGGTTCTCGAAGAAAAGATTTATCTCGTTGACACCTACACTCAGGAGCTCGAGGTTACTATCGCTGATATTGACCTCAAGATTTATGAAAACTCACAGGCACTTGAGCAGACAGGAGAAGAAATCCAGAACGGCGTTGCAGCTTATCAGGAAAGACTCCGTGCACTCTACATTGCCGGCAACAGCTCATATGCAAATGTTCTTATTGACAGCGACGGCTTCTATGATATGCTTATGCGTATGGAGCTCATCAAGAGAGTTTCAGAGCACGACAACAGCATTATAACAGGACTTGTTGAGCTTGAAGATGAATACAAGGGCATCGAGGATATCCTCAATGCCGACAGAAACGATATCGCTGATACAATATCAACCTACCAGCAGAATCTCTCACAGCTTTCATCAGACAAGGCTGAGCTTGACAGACTCAAGAGCGAAAACGAGCAGTCACTCAAGGACATTGAACAGCAGATTCAGGATATCGAAAACCAGCTTAACGAAAACTCACAGGCACAGAGCAGTGTTTCACAGGACATTGCTACTTACACAACAACCACTACAACCACCACAACAACCACAAGACAGCCTGAAAACAACGGCGGCGGTAACGGCGGTAACGGCTACAATACAGACGTTGAGTACACAGACGGCGACATTGAAAAGGTTGTAGAGTACGCTAAGAGCATGGTAGGCGGAAGATATGTCTACGGTCACGAGGAATACAGAGCAACAGACTGCTCAGGACTTGTTCTTTTAAGCTACCGTCAGATTGGCATTTCACTTCCTCACAAGGCTTCCTGGCAGGCAAGCTACGGAACAGAGGTAAGCTATGAAGATATGCAGCCGGGCGACCTTATATTCTACGGTAACGGCAGCAACTACTCCAGCATCTACCACGTTTCAATGTACATCGGAAACGGTCTTATGGTACACGCAGAAAGCACAGCAACAGGTATTGTAATTTCTCACGTAAGAGATTACGCACACATTGTTGTTATCAAGAGACTTGTGTAGACAAAAGAAATAAAATAACGGTACTGCATTATAAGGTGCGGTACCGTTTTTATTTTGGTCTTATTTTTCTGTACAGCTTTCCTGCGAAGGCTCTTAGTCTTTTATACACAAGCTTTACGGGGTATGTAAGATACACAGTCCACTTGTACAGCTTGTATTTAAAGCTGTCAAGCGAAATTTTCTTATCCCCTCTCCAGAACTCCTGCAAGACTCCTATAACTGCACTGTCGGGGATATTCTTCTCGACGTTTGCGCAGTTGTCACCGAGGATATTATATCCGTCGGGCAGAACCTTGATTATTCTGTGGAGCACGTACTTCTCGCCTCTTTTATAAAGCGGGACATCGAGCTTTTTAAGCCTTTCCCCTTCCTTCAGCGGCCGCACGACTATCGTGTCACGCCTGTCCCTGAGCATAGGGTACATACTGACGCCCGACGTTGTGCTGACAAAGACTCCTTCGTCACGCAGTACATCTTCAATTCTTACTGCGTCAATCATTTATAAGAAAACCTGCCTTATCCATTTTATCGAGCATTGCCTTCAAGTCTGTCTGAGCCTTGTCTGTGCTGACGTCATACTTTTCGCAGAGGAGAGCTACTATTTCGTCTTCACCTTTCCCCTCGCTCAGCCAAAGCCAGATATCCTTTGCGGTAGGGTTTAGCTTTATAAGTCCGTGGAAGTCCTTGCTTGCTTCACCTGTTGCAACTACCATTGTCTGTCCTGCGACATCTCTCAATACAAATCCGCTTTTAATTCTCATTGTCCTTTTTCCTTTCATCGTTATACAAGAGTGTGCTCATTCCCTCAAGACTGCATTTCACAGCTTCCTCGCTTATGTCGCAATACAGCTTATACACAGGCACCTCTGAGAGCATTCTGTCGACAAGCTCCATTGTTCTGACAAGCGACAGAGGAGAATGCGGCATATACACCTGCCCGAGCAGAAAGTCTACGCTTTCCTTAGGTGAAATTCTCTCGATTTTGTTTTCCTTACCTCTGCAGAGCAGACAGATTGCAGAAAGCTCTGCGCTGGTGTTTGTCTGCCAGTGCTCCTTGCCCGACCATGGTGTGCCGTAAACCATAGGCTTTTCGCCTGTTCTTACTGTTACAATCGGCTTGTCGCCATTGATTACTGTGACGTTATCACTGCCTAAATACTTTTTCCAGAGTGTGATATGGGTGGACTTACCTGTACCGCTTGGTGCTGTGAACAGATACGCCTTGTCCTTATACTTTATTGCTGCGCCGTGGAAGACAAAGCCCTCATAATCTGACGGAAACGCTTCCGCTATCGGTCTGTACAGCCCGGTTTTTTCGGCGAGTGCGGTATTCTTACTGCCGATTTCACAAAGCATACTTTCTATTTCCTCGTCGCTTACCGACGCTTTTATATCATAGCTGTCGCCTTTTGCGATATAGTCCTTCATATACTGTCTTGTTTCCTCAAACCTACATTTAACCAAGACTCTTACGCCTGCAACGCTTATTATAAATTCCACCGCTTTTTCACCTCTTTACATAACGAACTATGACCGCCGACCTTTTTGCTGTCAGCGGTCATTTAATTTCGTCAGCTTAGATATATATACTGTTTTCATATATACAAACTTGTCTGAAACGACCGCTTTGCCACAAAAACATCATACCACACATTCAGGGCTTTTTCAAGACAGACTGTAGCTTTTCCCTTTTATGCAGAAATCATATTTCCGGTAACATTTCCTTCATAACTGCGAGGGCTACCTTCACGCCGTCAACAGCCGACGAGGTTATTCCGCCCGCATAGCCTGCACCCTCTCCGCAAGGATAGAGGTTTGAGATACTTACAGAGCGAAGCTGTTCGTTTCTCAGCACTCTTACAGGTGATGAGGTTCTGGTTTCGGGAGCTGTAAGCAATGCATTTTTATCGCCGAAGCACTTCATTCTGTGGGAAAACACCGTAAGTCCTTCCCTCATCATATCGCACACACGCTTTGGCAGTACCTTTTCAAAATCTGCCTGCTTTACTCCTATTGCGTAGGTTGGAGAAATCTTATCCGAAAGTGCGGGCTTTCCCGTGAGGAAGCCGCCGACAGTTGTTGCGGGGGCACAGTATCCGCCCGTGACACTAAACGCATTTTTCTCAATCCGTCTTGCAAACTCCATACCGTCGAGCACGCCGTTTCCGTAGTCGTTTTTATTCACTGAAACAACGAGTGCTGCGTTTGCATTGAGTCCGTCTCTTGCAAATTCGCTCATACCGTTTGTGACAACGGTGTCCGGTTCGCTTGCGGAAGGAACGACAAATCCGCCAGGACACATACAGAAGGTATAAGCTGACTGCCCGTCCTTTCTTGTATAAGAGAGCTGATACTCGCCCTTTGGCAAAAGCGGATTTCCTGCACATTTTCCATACAGGCTTTCGTCGACATCCTTCTGGAGATGCTCAATTCTTGCACCGATTGCAAACGGCTTTGATTCCATAGCGACGCCCTTTGAAAACAGCATTTCAAATGTATCTCTTGCGGAATGTCCTGTTGCGAGAATAACGGCAGAGGCTTCAAACTCCGTTTTACCTGCTCTGACCGAGGTTATTTCGCCGTTCTTTACATCGTATCCGTCAAAACAGGTTTCAAAGAACACCTGACCGCCGAGTGAGATAATTTCCTCTCTTATAGCCCTGACGACATCTCTTAGCTTGTCCGTACCTATATGAGGCTTTGCCTTTGTAAGAATTTCACCCGGTGCACCAAATTCCACGAGCCTTTGCATAACATATCTGCAAAGCGGGTCTTTTATTCTTGTGGTGAGCTTTCCGTCAGAGAAGGTTCCTGCACCTCCTTCGCCGAACTGGACATTTGTATTACTGTCAAGCTCTCCGCCCTGCCAGAAGCGGTTCACCTTTTCGACACGCTTTTCGACGCTTGCACCTCTTTCGAGGACAATCGGCTTATAGCCGTTCTGTGCGAGAGTGAGTGCACAGAACATTCCTGCCGGACCGAAGCCGACAACGACAGGTCTGCCGTTTTTCTTTACAGTTCCCTTTACAACATCGAGTCCGCCGTCTGTGATATAGTTATGTCCGAACATCTGCGCAAAGGCTTGTTCCCTGCTTTTATCACGCAGGCTGACAACGACCGAGTGGACAAAGAAAATATTATTATGGTTTCTTGCATCGAGAGAGGTTTTATATATATCGGCATCGCTTATTTCGTCATATCGAAGCGAAGCCTTTTTCAGAGCCTTATTTACTACCTCGTCCTTTCCGTAGGACAGGGGTGCTTTTACTCCGCCAATTACTATCGGCATAATTCCCACCTCCGTAAAAGAATTGCCGAACAGCCTTAATTCAAAGGATGTCCGGCAAAATGTTATCTGTTGTTCTGAAGATTGCTTTCAGCACCGCCCGACACAGGGACCTCCGGTTTATCGGCAATTGTGAACACAATTTCCTTCGTACCGTAGCACCACACAGTATCCACGTGAGGAGCGTATATATTTACTGCTCTTGTATACGAGCCGTTGTCAAGTGCTGATGACTGCATATCGTACTCGGCAATAAGGTCGCTTGCATTTAAGTTTTCCATAACATCCTGCGGGCCGTATATCACAACACTTGTCAGTGCCTTTGTTGACAGCACAGCCATTTTGTCCTTCGGCACACCGATGACCTTTATATTACTGCTGGGTATCGTAAATTCCTTTGCTACAAAGCCCGTCGGGTCAAAGGTAATTGTTACTGTGTCGATACCCGATGTACTTGTCTGTCCTGCATCGAGTGAAACCGCAAAGGTTACTGTATCCTCAAGGTTGATTGTATTGAGGCTGACATAACCCAGGTGGATTGTGTCCTGATTAAGAATATCGCTGTTCTTGGACATTATCTCGATGCTGTCTGTTGACAGGCTGTACTTCAAGATGCTTGTATCAAAGTTGTCAGGCACGCCCTGGTAGTCAAAGCTGAAGGTCATATCCTTCAAAAAGTACACAGGGAAGTTTACCGAAATCGGCTCATATTCAAGCTCAAAGGAGCTGTCGTCGACAAGCGAGCCGTCCTCTGTATAGAGCAGAAGCTTTCCGTCTGAGGTTGTATAAGCCTCCTGCAGAACCTTCTTCTGGTCGATTGCAAACACCGCATAGCTGATTTTCTGCACCAGCTTTTCAGGACCTGTTACATTGATAGTTTCAGGAGAAACGACAGGTGTATCGAGTGAATAGCCCTCATCGGCGCTGATAGAGGTTGCTCTTACCTGGAGCGGAACTGAAACAGTTTTGATATAGTCAAACTTTACCTTTACAGTTTCAGGGCTTATTTTAAGAACCTCACACGAGCCCTCCTTCGGTGTAACCTTGATATCGAGCTCGTATGTTCCCGGCTCGGTTACGCCTGAAAGGTCAACTGTTGCGGTAAGGTCTTCCGCCTTATAGTTACCGATTTCGTATCTCATACCGCTTATACTTATATCCGCAAGCGTTTCCTTGTCAAAGTCGAGCGCTGCGAGACCCTGTGCGTCAGCGGTTGTTCCCTCCATATTAAGCTCTACGGGGACATCATCGACCGTAAGATAGATAGTCGGATAGAGGGTTATTGAAAGAATAAACCATATGATTACTGCCAGCACGACGGCGAGTATTCTCAGACCTAAGTCCTGGCTGAACTTTTTGCGAAGTCCTAAGCGTCTTTTTTCCATTTGGACCTCACTTTCTCAGCAAAAGGCTTCTTGTCCTTCTTCTGTGAAGATGGCTTTTCAGGCATAAGCCTGTTTCTCAGAAGCTTCTTTAAGCTGTCCTTTGTATATCCTCTTGTAAGCTCGCCGTCCTCTGCGACAGATACAGTACCTGTTTCTTCAGAAACGACGATTACAATTGCGTCAGAGTTTTCGCTCATACCGATTGCGGCACGGTGACGTGAGCCGAGCTGCTTATTGATAAGCTCCTCCTTCTGTGGCTTCGGGAGGAAGCAGCCTGCTGCGAGAATCATTCCGTCACGCATAATCACAGCTCCGTCGTGAAGCGGTGTATTAGGGAAGAAGATATTACCCAGCACTGCCTCACTTGGTGTACAGTTAAGGATTGTTCCCGTATCAATCTGCTCGCCGAGTCTTGTCTGTCTTTCGCACACGATAAGTGCACCTGTTGCTGTTGCGGCTAGCTCATAAACAGAATTTCCGATTACGTCGATTGCCTTTGCCCAGCTTTCGTCGCCGTACTCAGAGTCGCTGCTGTTGAACACGCTTGAAAGGTCGACAAGCTTTGTTCTGCCGAGCTTTTCGAGAATACGTCTGAGCTCCGGCTGGAACATGATGATGATAGCGAGAATTCCCCATTGGAATATATTCTTGAGAATGAAGCTCATTGTCTTGAGCCCTATTATGTCAGCAATCAGATAAGCGACAACCAGAATACCGATACCCTTTACAAGCTGCTGAGCTCTTGTTTCCTTAACGAGCTTAAAGCACTTGAAGAGAAGGTACGACAAAAGCAGCATATCGAGAACGTCTGCAATTCCGATAGTTTTACACACGCTCAGAAACGCATTAAGGATATCACCCACGGTTATCACTTCCTCTCTTTTTAAATCATAGTCCTACATTGTATATTCTATCATATAATTTTAAAAATCACAAGGGGGTATTTGAGTTTTTTACAAATTTTTTATACTCTCGCACAGCATATCAACCTGCGATTCGTTATTGAAGACAGATGGAGAAAATCTTACCACTCCGTTTTCGAGCGTACCGAGATATTTATGTGCAACAGCGGCGCACTGATACCCTCCTCTGAGGGCGAACCCCCTTGACGACAGATAGTCTGCGACTTCAGAGGAATGCATATTCTTCACATTGAATGCGACTATCGGAAGATAGCTTCCCTTGTCCCTGTACACAGTCACACCGTTCATCTGCGAAAGCTTGTTTATGAGTCTTGAGCAGAGCTTCTCCTCACTTTTATGGATTCTGTCAAGCCCTGCTTTCTTCACAAACTCTATACCTTTTCCGAGGGCTACAATCCCGACTGTATTGAGAGTTCCGCTTTCGAGCTTTTCGGGCATCACAGGTGTCTGCTCCGTTTCAGTTGAGGTTGTTCCTGTTCCGCCTTCGATAATTGTAGACAGCTCATATTCTCCGTCAGACACTAAAAGCCCTGTTCCTGTCGGGCCATAGAGCCCCTTGTGTCCCGGCATACAGAGAAAGTTTATACCGTTTCCGACCTTAAGAGGCATAACTCCCACTGCCTGTGCTCCGTCGCATACAAGCACTATTCCCTTATCCCTGCACAGAGCTGCGATTTCATTTATCGGCAGGACTCTGCCTGTGACATTTGAAGCAACGGTACACACTACCGCTTTTGTATTATTCTTTATAAGCCGCTTAAGCCCTTCGAGTGTTTGCCCGTCATCTTCGTACACGTCAAAGACAGAGCACTCCACTCCCTTTTTCATAAGGGCACAGACCGGTCTTGCGACAGAATTATGCTCAAGCGAGGAAATAATAACGTGGTCGCCCTCCTTGAGAATACCCTTGATTGCGAGATTGAGCGAATGGGTACAGTTAAGGGTGAACACTGTATTTTCTTCCTTTGAGCCAAAAAGCTCCGCCGCCGCCCTTCTTACCTTATAAACCTCACGGGCGGCTCTGACAGACATTTCGTGTCCGCTTCTTCCGGGATTTCCGCCGACGCTTGTTACCGCATACGCAAGAGCCTTTGCGACAGACGCAGGCTTTGGATAGGTTGTTGCGGCATTGTCAAAATATATCAAGGTCTTTCACCTAACCTTTCGTAATCTGCTTTTTCGCCTTTATTTCTATACCTGCCTGTGTGAGTATCTCCTCTGCCCTGTGAAAATCTGAGGCAAGCCGTATGCTGTAGCCGCAGCCCTTTCCCATATCCTTAGGCGTTTTTATGACCTCGCTTGATATTCCTTCCTTCTTCAGTACTGACTGGGCCTTTATGGCATAGGTTATTGACGACAGCGAAAAAATGCTGATGCTTCTTTTATTCATAATCGTTTCACCTGCTTTTTGCTTATGATAGCACCTCTTTACATATGGTGACTCTACCTATACTATGCGTTTGTGTGCTTTCACGACACGCAACGCTTTCGCATTATATCCGACTTGTCTTCATATAAATTCATAAGGGACAAAACACAGAAACGGAGGATAGATATGCTTCAATACTTTGTAAAGGAAATCAATGAGCAGGAAACAAAAGACATAGGGCTTCCGCAGGAGGAGGCACAAAGACGTCTTGAATGCGAGGGCAGAAACGAGCTTTCAAAGCCTGCAAGAAAAAAGCCGGTCGGGATTTTTCTCAATCAGTTCCGTGACATCATGGTTTTAATTCTGCTTTGTGCGACTGTAATTTCCGCCATGCTGGGAGAAATCTACGACGCCTTGACGATACTGCTTATCGTGCTTATCAACTCGGCAATCGGCTTTTTCCAGGAATACAGGACAGAAAAGACTCTTGAGGCACTTGAGCAGATGACGGCACCTACCGCAAGGGTTTACCGTGACGGGATACTTGTTACAATCCCTGCAAGCGAGCTTGTCAGAGGCGACGTTATTGAGCTTGAGGCAGGTGACAGAATACCTGCTGACTGCTTTGTCCTGTCACAGGAAAGGCTTATGTGTGACGAAGCAATTCTAACAGGTGAGCCTGACGGCTGTGAAAAGAGGGCGAGAGAAAACGAGCTTACTGCCGACGCACTCAATCTCCCCTATCTTGTATACATGGGGACAACCGTTCTCAAGGGCAGGGCGACCTGCGAGGTTGCTGTAACAGGAACAGGAACGCAGATGGGCAAAGTATCGGATATGCTTTCTGAAATTGACGAGGGTATGACACCGCTTCAGAAGAAGCTTTCACAGCTTGGAAAGACTCTTGCTATAATCTGCGTTGCGGTATGCATTATTGTATTTGTGACAGGTATACTCTACGGTCAGCCGCCTATGACAATGCTTATGACGGGGCTTTCAATCGCTATTGCGGCTATCCCGGAGGGGCTTGCTGCAACTGTTACTATTGCACTCGCCCTAGCTGTAAGGAAGATGCTCAGGCAAAACGCCTTTGTCCACAAGCTGCACAGTGTTGAGACGCTCGGCTGTGCTTCGGTTATCTGCACCGACAAGACCGGCACTCTCACAGAAAACAAGATGACTGTTACGACCATTTGCACACCCGACAACGACTTCACCGTAACAGGCAGCTCTGACAGTGTTGCGGGACAGATACAGAGTGTCAGCGAGGACTTCAGCAAGGACAATTTACGCAGGCTTCTTATATGCTCGGTTGTTTGCAACAACGCATCCATTCAGAGAGATGCTTCATCAAAGAGAGAGGCAAAATGGCTGCTGCAGGGTGACCCGACAGAAGCGGCACTTCTTGTTGCGGCGGCAAGGGGCGGAATTTCCTTTGGCGAGCTGGGTATAAAAAGGGTGTCAGAGATTCCGTTTGAGAGCGAAACGAGGCAGATGTCTGTCACGGCGGTCAACGGCAGTACAGAAATTACCTATATAAAAGGCTCGCCCGACGTTATCTTAGGGCAATGCGACTACATAGCCTTGCAGAATGCTGTTGTACAGCTTGACTCAAAGCTTCGCAGGATTATGCTTGAGAAGAGCGACAGGCTGGCTTCAAGGGCACTGAGAGTTATGGCGTTTGCACAAAAGCAGGATGGAAAGACTGTATTCCTCGGCTTTATCGGAATGCTCGACAAGCCCAAGCCTCAGGCAAAGCAGGCTGTCAGACTTTGCTCAAAGGCGCACATACGCACAGTTATGATAACAGGCGACCACAAGCTTACCGCCACCGAGATTGCAAGGCAGGTCGGAATTTTCCACAGCGGAGATATTGCACTCACCGGCGAGGAGCTTTCCCAGCTTTCAGACCACGAGCTGTATGACATTTTAGACAAGGTGTCTGTTTTTGCGAGGGTAAGCCCTGCCGACAAGCTGAGAATAGTAAGAGCTTTCAAGGCGAAGGGGCACATTGTTGCTATGACGGGTGACGGGGTAAACGATGCACCTGCCGTAAAAGAGGCAGACATCGGAGTTGCAATGGGAATACAGGGCACAGATGTCACAAAGAATGCCGCAAATGTTGTTTTGCTCGATGATGATTTTTCGACGCTTGTCGGTGCTGTAAGGCAGGGCAGGACTATCTACTCTAACATACGCAAATCGGTAAGATACCTCATCTCCTGCAACATAGGTGAGATTATGACAATGTTTTTCGGGATAATCTTAGGGCTGCCTGTTGTGCTTTTACCTATACAGATTCTGTTTGTGAATCTTGTTACCGACGGACTTCCGGCTATCGCCCTGAGCCTTGAGCCGACAGAGGAAAGTGTTATGAGCAAAAAGCCGAGGAAGGACTCTGACAGCTTTTTTGCAGGCGGACTTCTGTCGAGGATTATATTCAGGGGACTTCTTATAGGTCTTTGTACACTCGGCTCATTTGTCTTCTCAATGTGGCTGTCAGATTCTCTTGAAGTTGCGAGAACCTCTGCACTTTTCACGCTCGTTATGTCACAGCTGATTCACGTTTTTGAGTGCAAGAGCGAAGAAAAAAGCATTCTCACGGTAAAGCATCTGTCAAATCCGTTTATGCTCGTTTCTGTTGCCTTTTCGCTTATCTGCCTGCTGGCTGTAATCTACCTTACTCCCCTTCAGGCAGTATTCTCTCTGTCGCCTTTATCCCCTGCACAGCTTATAAGCTCGCTTCTGTTCTCGCTTGCCGTTCCGCTCGTTTCGGCTTTTTTCACCAAAATCTGAACCTCAAGTATTAACAAATTGTAAACAATGCTAAGAGGTGTTGAAATCTATGTGAAAATGTTATATAATTAGTTCGTGCAGTTGATGATTTTTAAGCAATTTGAATAATCACACTGCGGAATTTTCACACAGACTGGGGAGAAACTCAATGAAAAACTACGAACACAGTAAAATCAAAAACATAGCTCTTGCAGGTCACGCAGGTTCAGGAAAGACCTCGCTTGCTGAAGCTTTGCTTTATAAATGCGGCGCTACTGACAGACTCGGCAAGATTGCAGACGGAAACACAGTATGCGACTACAACGCTGACGAAATCAAGAGAAAGTGCTCTGTATACACATCACTCGCTACGTTTGAAACAGCAAATGCAAAGCTTGGACTTGACGAGCTGAAAATCAACCTTCTTGACACTCCCGGTCTTTTCGACTATGCGAGCGGTATGACAGAAGGTATTGCAGCCTGCGACTGTGCGGTTATCACAGTTTCGGGTAAGTCGGGCGTAAGAGTTGGTACTCACAAGGCTTACGACTGCGCAACAGAGCTTAAAAAGCCAAAGATGTTTGTTGTCACAAAGCTTGATGACGACAACGCAAACTTCAATAACGTTCTTACACAGCTCAAGGCTGAATTCGGCCCGACAGTTTGTCCTGTTGTAGTTCCTGTTATTGCTGACAGAAAGATTGTTTCTTACGTAAACCTCATCGAAATGAAGGCTTACAAGTATGACGAAAAGGGCAACGCTGTTGAAACAGATATGCCGACAGCAGAGGTTTCCGAGAAGATGGAATACCGTATCGACGGTCTTGTTGAAGCTGTTTCAGAGGCTGTTGCAGAAACTGACGAGGCACTTTTCGAAAAGTTCTTCTCAGGTGAAGCATTCACACAGAAGGAGCTTATCGACGGCATACATAACGGTATGAAGTCAGGTATCATCACTCCTGTTACCTGTGTATCCTCAACAACTCTCGCAGGCGTTGACATGCTTCTCAAGGAGCTTTGTCTGCTCGTTCCTCACCAGAGCGACGATGATGTTATCGAGGCTGTTGCAGGTGATGACATTGTTGAAATCAAGTGTGCACAGAGCGAGCCTCTCAGCGCATTCGTATTCAAGACAATCGCTGACCCGTTTGTAGGAAAGATGTCCTTCATCAGAGTTTACAGCGGTACTCTCACATCGGGTAAGGATGTTGTAAACGCTACAACAGGCGAGACAGAAAAGGTCGGAAAGCTTATCACACTTGTCGGCAAGAAGCAGATTGATATGCCAAGTGCTGTTGCAGGTGACATAGTTGTTGCAACAAAGATGAATGTCAACACAAACGATACTATCTGCGATGCTTCAAGAGTTGCCTCACTCGACAAGATTTCATTCCCTAAGCCTTGCTACAACATGGCTATCAAGGCTAAGAAGCAGGGTGATGAAGCTAAGATTTCAAACGCTATGGCAAGACTTCTCGAGGAAGACCTTACACTTTCCTACGAGCTTGATACATCTACAAACGAAATGATTCTCTCGACTCTCGGCGGACTGCATCTCGACTCAGTTGCAGGAAGACTCAAGGACACCTTCGGCGTTGAGGTTGAAACTGATGTGCCTAAGATTTCCTACCGTGAAACTATCCGCAAGAAGGTTAAGGTTCAGGGCAGACACAAGAAGCAGTCGGGCGGTCACGGTCAGTTCGGTGACGTTTGGATTGAATTCGAGCCATGCGTATCTGACGAGCTTGTATTCGAAGAAAGAATCTTCGGCGGTGCAGTTCCTAAGAACTACTTCCCTGCTGTTGAAAAGGGACTTCAGGACTGCGTAAAGAAGGGACTTTTAGCAGGCTTCCCTGTTGTTGGTCTCAAGGCTATCCTCGTTGACGGCTCATACCACCCGGTTGACTCATCTGAAATGGCATTCAAGATTGCCGCTTCACTCGCATTCAAGGACGGTATACCACAGGCTGACCCTGTTCTCTTAGAGCCAATCGGTGCTCTCAGCGTTTGCGTACCTGACGACAACACAGGCGATATGATGGGCGAGCTCAACAAGCGTCGTGGCAGAGTTTTAGGTATGACACCTGCTGAAAAGAAGGGACTTACAGAAATCGTTGCTGAAGTTCCTATGAGCGAGATGACAGACTTTGTTCTTCTCCTGCGTCAGATGACTCAGGGCAGAGGCTACTTCACATTTGAAAAGCTTCGCTATGAACAGCTTCCGGGACATCTTGTTTCAGGCGTAATTGCAAAGTACGCTTCAATCAACAATGCTTAATTTTCATAATTCAATCCTTCTTTAATAGAAATACCGCATTCGGAAAATCCGGATGCGGTATTTTTCATGATATATTTATTGTCTTAGCAAAGCTCACTGAGCTCCTTCTGCCATACTGTAAAGCAGGCATCTGACGGCATACTGAAGTCGCCTCTTGGTGAAAGACTTACAGAGCCTGTCTTTGCTCCGTCCGGCAGACATGAGCGTTTGAACTGCTGAGCGAAGAATCTTCTGAAGAAGGTATGAAGCCACTTTAAGATTGTTGCATTGTCGTAGCTGTCGGCAAAAACGTGGCAAGCCATACGGTATATCTTCTTTGGCGAGTATGAATATCTCACAGCATAGAACAGGAAGAAGTCGTGGAGCTCATACGGACCGACGAAGTCCTCCGTCTTCTGAGTCATTGTGTCGGCATTTTCGTTTGTCGGCAAAAGCTCAGGCGATACAGGTGTATCGATGATATCAATAAATGCTTTTTCAAGAATCTCATTGTCATTATCAATCAGATAATCCCTTATTACCGCCCTTACAAGAGTTTTAGGAACAGTTGCGTTCACGCCGTACATTGACATATGGTCGCCGTTATAGGTTGCCCAGCCGAGTGCAAGCTCGGAGAGGTCGCCTGTTCCGACAACAAAGCCGTTTTCAGCGTTTGCTAAATCCATAAGCACCTGTGTGCGTTCTCTTGCCTGTGCGTTTTCAAACACGACATTGTGGTTATCTTCATCGTGGGAGATATCGGCAAAATGCTGTTTTACCGACTGAGCGATGTTTATTTCTCTGAAATCAACGCCAAGCTCCCCGCAGATTATCTGAGCGTTTGAGCGTGTACGCTTTGTTGTACCAAAGCAAGGCATTGTAACCGCCTTTATATCACTTCTCGGTCTTTGAAGCATATCCATTGCTCTTACACACACAAGCAGAGCGAGTGCGGAATCAAGTCCTCCCGAAATTCCGATAACGAGAGATTTTGCGCCGGTATGCTCGATTCTTTTCTTAAGTCCGTGAGCCTGTATTTCAAAGGTCTTGTGGCATCTTTCCATACGTGAAATACTGCAGTCCGGCACAAACGGATTCTTCGCAAAGCGTCTTGTAAGCTTTGTATCTGCAACATCGAGGCTGAACACAGTCGGGAACATTCCGCCGTCTTCTCTGTTTGTTGCACCAAACATACTGCTCCTTCTTCTGAGCGAAACGATTGCGCCCAGGTCAAGCTCGCTGGCTAAAACACCGCTTTCAAAGCCGATATAATCTGCGATTTCTTTACCGTTTTCGCAGATGCGTCTTGTTGCACCGTACACACAGTCGGTTGTAGATTCGCCCTCGCAACCGCTTACGTACACATATCCGCAAATAAGCTCCTTTGAAACTGTCATTGCGTGCTGTCTTACGACATCCTCCCTGCCGACAAGCTCAGGCTCTGAGCTGACGTTACAGATTACAGTTGCACCGAGTGACACGAGCTTTTGTGCAACACCTGACATAAGGCTTGCGTCACTTCCTATTTCAAAGCCGATTTTAAGGTCACAAAGCTGCTCGCATTCAAGGACAGTCTGGGTCATAAGTGTATCCTTGCCGCAGATTGAAACAGACTCAAAGCCACCGTCATAGCAGGCAAACCATCTTGAAAGTCTGTCATCCTGCATTGTTCTTGGTATAATAACGGGGATTTCGCCCTTTGAGAGAACTGCGGCACAGTCGTACAGCTTGCCCTTTGCTCTTAAAGGCATTCCGACAGCGATAACAGCGTTTACGTCCTTTGTTTCATCAGCTATACGGCAGATTGCCCTCTCACACTCGCCAAGAAGTGTGTCAGAAAAGAAAATATCTCCACAGGTTGAGCCTGTCAGACAAAGCTGCGGGAACAGGATAACTGAAGCGCCCTTCTCTGCTGCTTCCTTTATCTGCGACAAAATTGCCCTCTCGTTATAGATTACATCCGCTACCTTAATCTGCGGACTGCATACTGCCACCTTTACAAAACCGTCGGTCATACCTAAAGCCTCTTTTCGTAAAAATTATACTCATGCATAGTATACTCCATTTTTCACAAAATTGCAAGGTTTAAGCTTATATATTGCGTGAATATTATTTTCACAAATAGGCTTGATTTTATAGAAGCAAAATGTTATAATAATTAAGCAAAGAAACAGAGGAGACAGTATTATGGCGATATATCTTTATCACTATTACGACAAAACTATCGGTCCTTTCAAAAATCTCTCAGACCTTTCAGATGAGGAAGCAAACAGAATCCTTCTCGATATGAGAGATTCAAGGCCTTATTCACAGCCTGCACAGCGTGATGTTCTTTATATGAAAAGACGCAGACAGTACGAAAAGCTAGCTTTCGACAAGTTTGTTGCGATGGGCGGAAAGCCTGAGCGTACATCACCGCACTACATGGTTGTTGAATACTGCAAGTGGCTCAGCGAGTGGTATCAGAACAGCGGCTTTGTTATGCTCCCTATCGAGAAATTTGACAAGTCGACTATTTCTTTTACATACGGCGATATGCCACAGAATTTCGGCCCGCTCACCGATGAAAACGACCGTCCTTACAGGGGCAAGCTTTTCAGCTACGAGCAGATACTTAAGGTTATTGAGGAATTCGGTCTTCCACAGGAATGGAACCCTGACGGAGAGCTGGGTCCTGAAAGATACATTGAAGTTCAGGTCTGGAGTGACAAGGCACTTTCAGACTTTCTGAAGTAATTTATATGGGGGAAAACAACTATGGCAACTATCGTTTACGGCTGGGGAAATGTTCTTAAAAACAAGAAGCTTATGGGCTACGAGTGGTGCGGTGACTGCTGCAGCTTCAAGCCAAGATACCTTTCAAAGCTTGTTTTCAGAGTTCACATAAGCTACATTCCTATTTTTATGAAGACAAAGGGCTACTACATGGCTTGCAAGGGCTGTTCTGCAGGTGTTGAAATCACAAAGGCTCAGTTCAAGCAGCTCAAGGAGGACTTCAAGCCTATGAGCAACTCTATGGCAAAGAAGTGCTTTAAGGAAATCGTTGCAATCTGCGAGCCAATCAACGAGCTTTCTGATGCAAACGTTCAGTATGTTATTCAGAACATCTCGCAGACATATCCTATTATGGCTAACGAGACAATCGGCAGCTTCTACCGCAAGCTTATCACCGATGTTATCGGAGAAAAAATTGAGCGTCAGCGTGTTCTTACTCAGCAGCAGAATGCTTTCCTTCAGCAGCAGGCTGCTATGCAGGTAGCTTCAGCACCTTCGGTTCAGTAATTCATTTATAGCTTAATAAAAACAAAGGCTTGGAAGCATTTTCGCTTTCCAAGCCTTTATTATTTACGAAGAAGATTTATTAAGCTTAGTCAAATACAACAGGCTCTACTGTGTAGCCTGCATCCTCAAGTCCCTTGAGAATACCTGTGTCGCCGTAGTAATGAGCAGCACCTACAACATAGAATACCTTGTCGCCGTTTTCGAGCATTTCTACAGCCTTGTCTATCATGCCTACGTTTCTTTCGTCCATAAGCTTATAGTTGTAATCCTCAATCATAGCGAGAAGCTCGTCAGAGATTTCCTCTTCCTCAGGAATTTCTTCAGACTCCTCATCTGTTGCCATAATTGCGTCGAGGTCGCCTATCTTCCATGCTTCATACATATCCTTTAAAACAGCTACCTGGTCTTCATAGTAGTATACAGAGCCTTCGAGCATATAGAGGTTGAACTCCTCAGGCTGACCGTAGAGGATTGCCTCCTGCATCTCGATTGTTTCAATCTCGATAATGTCCTTGCCCTCACCGTGAGCCTTCTTGAGAAGCTGGTTGTCGATACCAAGGTCACTGTTAAGACCTGCGTCCTCCATCATTGCCATATCAATGAGTGATGACCACATGATAGTGTTATATACTTCGTATGCTTCGTTGTAGAGACCTGCGTCCTCAAGGATAGCCTTTGCACTGTCATACAGCTCTGCGTCGATGTGGTCCTTGATGGTTGTGCCGTCGATGTACATAAAGTTCATGATGCTTTCCATCTGTTTATCCATATCGGAAGCGTATGCAACGATATCGCACTCTACTGCGAGGCTGTCGGAATTATTAAATGCATCAATAATCTCGTCAGGAAGCGGATAGGAATCCTGTGCAAGTGCGTGCATTGAGCCGAGGAAGTATATTACTGCACCGCTTTCAGATTCAACCTTCCACATAGGCGGAGTAATCTTTGCCTCCTCCTTCACAGGTGGTCCGAAAGAACCGCCGCTGCTTTCAGAGTCTGAAGAATCAGGTACTGAGGATTCAGGCTCTGATGAGTCAGGCTCTGATGAATCAGTCTGTGAACTATCCGGCTGTGAGCTGTCTGCTACTGAGCTTGAATCTACAACCGAGGATGAGTCTGTCTTTGAAGAGCTGTCAGCCTTAGAGGATGACTCCTTTTCTGTACAAGCTGCAAATACAAGACAAAGTGACAATGAAATTACTACTCCGAGAAGCTTCTTAAGCATACTGATTATTCTCCTTTACTTAGAAAACAAAGACTTTTTCTTTGCGTACTTATTCTTCTTTTCACCGAAATTGAAGGTGATTGTGAAGAGCTTATCTGACATAAACAGTCTTACTGCTATTGTCATACAGATTACAAGAAGGATTGCCTGGTAGATAAGTCCGCCGAAATAGAGCGGCATATTACCGAAGATTACATTTTCCTGTGCTATAAATGTATGTGTATAAGGGATTGCGTACATAATCCACTTTGCAGGTCCCATATCGTTGATGCTCACGAACATTGAGAGCATGTACGGTACCATTGCCATACCCATGATAGGCATCATAAGTGTCTGGGAAGACTTTGCGTCCTTTGCGAGAGCACCGAGGATGAGTGATACTGCAAGAGTGATGAGAAGTGACATAAACATCTGCAGGCCAAGAAGGACATATGCACCTGTTGTCATATTAAGTCCGAGCTCGCTGATTACGGCAGAGTCGATTTCTCCTGATACCATATCAGTCATACCGCCCATCATATTGTTGAAGCCAACCATAAATGCTACTGCGAAGAGAGCTGAAACTACAGTTGCGGCAACCATCTTTGCCATAAGTACAGAAAGTCTTGAAACAGGAGCTGTGAGAAGTGTTTCGAGTGTCTTGTCAATCTTTTCTGTTGAAACTGCGTTCATAATCATCTGTGATGAGTAAACGATAAGCACGAAGATTACGATTGGAACAATCATACCTGTCATCATGCTGTAGGATGAAAGAAGCATTGAGGAAGCCTCAGCCTGCTTTTCGCCTACTACTGTTGTTTCGATGAGATTTACAGGAGCTTCGATAAGCTCGATTTCAGCAAGTGACATATTCTTGTTTGCGTAAACAACTGACTTTACAGCAGATTCGATAGCTGAAAGTGCCATCTGTGAGCCTGCGTCAACGTTGCTCATAGCTGAGAGAGATGTCATCTTTGAAACGTATTCTACGTCAACAGGAGCAATCTTGCCATCCTCACCAAGCTTTCCGGCGAGGACATCTGTGATGCTGCTGCTGAAGGTTTCAGGAATGATTACAACTGATTCTACTTCAAGGTCGCTAAGCTGCGGAGCATAGTCGCCGTCTGTAAGCTCAACTTCCTTTACTTCATAGCCAGCAGTCTTGAGAGATTCGATAACTGCATCTGAGAAAGCACCGTCGTCCTTGTTGCAGATAACAATTTCGCCTTCAGAGCTTGCTGCCTCTTCAACTGCGCTGTCCATTACACCGCCGATTGCGATAAGGAGGACCACAGAGCCTATAAGTGTAAGGATTGTGGTAAGGCTCAGAAGCTCTCTGAGTTCCTTTTTAAGCAAGGTCAGAAATTTCATTGTCCTTCACCACCCTTTCAAATACTTCTTCAAGATTTCCTACATTGTGCTTAATCTTAAGCTCGTTAGGTCTGCCGAGCTCTAAGAGTCTTCCCTTTGCGATGATACCGACTCTGTCGCTGACAAACTCGATTTCAAGCATATTGTGGGAGCTGAGCAGGAAGCTCATACCGTACTTTGCGGCAAGCTCCTTAATCATTCTTCTGATTTCAAGTGCGTTGATGATATCAAGTCCGCTTGTAGGCTCGTCTAAGATTGCGAGCTTTGGTCTTGACATTACCGCTCTTGAAAGAAGGAGCTTTCTTATCATGCCTCTTGAGTAGCTGCCGATTTTGTCGGAAAGTCTGTCACCGAGGCCACACATCTCAGTAGCGTTCTGCACATACTGCTTAGCTGTGTTCTTGTCATTTGCAAATATGCCTGCCATAAATTCGAGATACTGCTTGCCTGTCATTGTCTTGTAAGCACCAGCCTCGTCAGGAAGATATGTTATACACTCTCTGACACCCTTAGGGTCTGTAAGAATGCTGTGTCCTGCGACAACAGCATCACCCTCTGTTGCCTGCAGAAGTGTTGATATCATTCTGATTGTTGTTGTTTTTCCTGCCCCGTTAGGCCCGATGAGTGCAAAGATTTCGCCCTCTTCGATGTCAAAGCTTACCTTGTTGGCTGCGTACACGCCTTTTTTGTACTGCTTTGAAAGTTCTTTTACTTCAAGAACCTTTGCCATTGTAGTTTCCCCCTCATTTAAATAATGATTTGTTACTATATTAACACATCACATAATATATTTCAATCGTTTTTTGCGATTTCACTGACAATTCAGCGTTTACATCAAATTCTACGCCCGCTTGGTCAAAGTATTATGCAAAATGTCAATGTCATTTACCGATACATACGTTACCGTTTTGCTACTGTGTATATGTTGTATATACAGTATATCACCTATATACACACTTGTCAACCCCTTTTTTAAATTTTTTTCAAAAATCATATCCCACCCCTCAAATCGCCGTTGATACATGTTTTCGGGGGAAACCTTTCTGAAGAAAGTTTCTCCCCCGAACCCCCTTACAAAGACTTCTGATATGATTTCAGCCCCATAGGGTACCTATCAGAGAACAGAGAATTTCATCCGTTCTTTGCGTTAAGCACCCTATGGGGCTGAAATTAAATTACAAAAGTTTTAGGAAAGGAGTTTGAGGAACAACCCTTTTTCAAAAGGGTTTTCCTCAAAAAATTTATTACAGGCTTTTCTGCTGTCTTTTTGAGCGGATAACGACGAGGATAGCAGCCATGAGAGCGACAATAAACAGGAGCTCCACGCCTACGCAGGTTACAAATTCCTTTGCGTCATAAATCTGCTCATAGCTTGATGTAGCGATTTCGAGTGCACGGTTATACCAGAATGCAGGGAAGAATCTTCCGACCATAAGAACCGATTCATCCATCATAAAGGAAGGAACGAACACTCCGCAGAGGAACCCCATACCGAGGCCGATTACGTTAGAACACATATCTACAGCGGAGCGGCTCTTGACGAGCAGGGCGATAATAACCGAGATTTCGACTGAGATTATCATATACACAAAGCTGTTGATGATAATGAGTGCACCTGTCTTGCTGAATACTGTCTGAGAGTCAAACGCCATAGATGTTACCACGATAAACAGCCAGATTCCAAGGGCTATCACCGAGCAGGCAAGGATAACCTGCATAACGTACTTTGTATCTGAAACTGTACTGCAGTAGGTTCTTGCGAGAACCTCCTTCTTGAACATTGTCATAAGGACAGCGGAGAGTGCGGATATCATTATTACTATAAGGACAAATCCTAAGAATCTGTAATACTCGAAAGCGTCAGGACTTTCCTCGTTGCCGTCGAGACTGTTGATATCAGCAGCGGCTGTTACGCTCTGAGCAGTCTTTGACACTGCCTCATCTACATCAAAGCCGCCTGCCACATAGCAGTTTACGTTTGAAACAAAGGAGCGAAGCTGTGAATCAAAGAACGCTGTTGTGTAGCTTACCGGCGAAGTGGATACTGTAAAGAGTCCGTCGGTTTCGCCGTTTGCGAGCTTTTCGGAAAAGCCCTTGTCGATAGTGATAGCGTAAGCGACCTCGCCGTAATAGAGCTTTGCAAGCAGGCTGTCTTCATCCTCAAAGTCGGCATCTGCTACCTCATGGTTTTCGCCTATCCACTCAACGAGTGTCTGAGAAGCGGCTGTATTGTCAAGGTCTCTGACTGCAATTGTGAGCTTTGTTGTAGTAAACGCATCAGTAGAGTTAAACTTTGTCATAAGAATAACCATTGTAAAGAAGATTCCGAAGTACATACAAACTGCACCGAGATTCTTCTTAAGTATCTTGAATGCCAGATTAAAGGCTTGCATACTTCTTCCTCCTTGTCATAATGATTCCTGCAACTGTGCAGATAACAGTAATTACTGCCATACCGATGATGCTTCTTATATATCTGTCGTAATGCGGGTAAACGGTCAGTGAGAAAAATGCGTCTGTGAGAATCGCTGCAGGATTTACTTTGTTAATAAACGGCACGTTTGCTTCGACAATCTGTCTCATGCCGTGTGACATAAGTCCGCTTAAGAAGCCGCCCAGAAGTGTGACAGTAAGAAGGATTGCTCCCTTTGCCTTTTCGCCCATTGAACCGATAGAGCCCACCGCATAGCCGAGTGAAACGCTCATAACACTTCCGCAGAGTGCTGTCAGGATGTACATTCCGAGTCTGTCGCCAAGCTCAACGCCGAGCACATACTTTACATAGAGTATTGTAATTGCCGAGCAGGCAAACACGATAGTTACTGCTGCTAAGATATCTGCAATAGCGGACACCGACTTTTTCGCAGGTGACACGCACTTTCTTGCTGCGATTGCCGAGAGGTTGCCCTGGGAGTTGATTGCGATAGTCATACCGAAGGTTGACCCGAACATGATACCCATTGCGATGAGGTTGTAGAAATAGTCTGTGTACGGATTCATCGGTGCGTCTGTGAGCTTATGCTCCTCTAGTACGTTGTCGATGTTTACGTTCATAGCCTCGGTTGCCTGAGGGAGCTTTTCGGGATTTGTCTTTGCGATTTCCTCAAAGAGTGCAGACTTTGTGTTGTACTCATTTACAATTGAGCCTACGATGCTGACGCTTATATTGTCCGAGGTTGAGTTAATTGAAAGAGTGATGCTTTCATCGACTGTGATTATTGCCTCGACGTCGCCGTTTTCAAGCAGCTTCTCTGCCTTTTCCTTGTCGGTGTTATTCAAGGCGAGCATTTTATCCTCGCCCTGTGAAAGCTCCGAGAGAAGCTGTGTGAAGCCGTCGTCCTGCACGTTTTCAACTACAGCTACAGGGATTGCCTCGAAAACCTCGTCCTTCTCGTAGACATTTCCGAATGCGGCATAAAAAAGTGTACCTAAGATTATTGTGAAGCCGAGTGCCCAGAAGACAAGCTCTTTATTTCTTATCGTCTGGAGAAGGCCGTATTTATACTTGTGAAAAAACATATCCTTTTTCCTCCGTTACTCGCTGTCTCTGAGTGCTGTTCCTGTTATCTCGAGGAACACGTCGTTGAGTGTTGGAATTTCTGAATAAACTCTGCCCATATCGTACTGCTTTTCCGACAGAAGCTGCATGAGTCTGATAAGGTTGTGCTTTCCTCCGCTGTATCTTACAACGAGCTTTGAATCCTCATACACTGCCTCATAAGCGTGAGGGAGAGAAGCGATTTCCTTCATATCCTCGTCAGACGGCTTTACGACTTCTATTGAAATTGTTTCTGTGTTGCGGATAAGCTTCTTGAGCTCGCTGTTTGTACCGATTGCACGGCACTTGCCCTTATCCATAATAGCGATTCTTGTACAAATCTGCTCTACCTCCTCCATATAGTGCGAGGTGTAGATTACTGTTGCGCCCTGTTCGTTGAGCTTTACGATACCCTCTAAAATCTTGTTTCTGCTCTGTGGGTCAACCGCTACTGTCGGTTCGTCAAAGATGATAAGCTTTGGCTTGTGTGCGATACCGCAGGCAATATTGAGTCGTCTGAGGAGACCGCCTGACAGCTTCTTAGGATAGAACTTCTTGAATTCCTCAAGTCCTACAAACCCGATTGCTTCTTCAACAAGCTTAGCTCTTTGCTCCTTGTCGCTTACATAAAGTCCGCAGAAGTAGTCGATATTCTCATACACCGTAAGCTCCTCAAACACGGCTACGTTCTGCATTACAATGCCGATGTTCTTTTTTACCTCGTAATTGTCGGGAGCCATTTTTGTTCCGAACAGCTCAACTGTTCCCTTGTCATAGGAAAGGAGTGAGAGAAGACAGTTTATTGTAGTTGTCTTTCCGCTTCCGTTAGGACCTAAAAGTCCAAAGATTTCGCCTTCCTCAATTTCAAGGCTGAAGTGGTCGAGTGCGATAAGCTCATTGTATCGCTTTACAAGATTTTCGATTTTTACAACTGCGTTGCTCATTGTTTTTACCTCCATATATTAAAGCGTGTGTGTTTTTCTTTAAGCTTATTATAGCACCCCTTTGCTTTCTATGTAAGTGAATAAAATCACAACTTCGATATGACAAATGTCACAAAAAAGGACACCGGCTTTTTGCCGATGTCCTGTGCTTTTAATTTAGCTCCACTTTGAATTGAGCCACTTCATACGTGCTGTTACCCAGTCGCAGAGTGAGATACCGCAGTCCGGAGCATACTGCTGGTTCTTGGAAAGGTCGTCGTAGTAGGTTTCGCAAAGCTTCTTTGTGTCTGTAATAACCTGCTTAAAGCCGTTTGAGGTGTATACTTCCTTCCATCTTGCCTTGACCATATCCACAAACCAGTCCTCAGTCATAAGGAGAACAAACCAAGGATTTGTTCTGTCGCCGTACTGATTTACAAAGCTCATCTGATTGAATGCGGCAGCGTGATACTTGCCGACAACTCTGTCCTCATAGCCCCAGTTGTAATCCCAAGGAGCAGTGAAGGTGAGCTTTTTATACTTGCTGTTTGTTGAGAAGTCAACGCACATAAAGAAGCTTCCTTCTCCGCAGTCATTGTCACAGCAGATTTCCTCTAAGATATAGGAATTAACGATAGAGTCGAGGTCTGCAACTGCGGCGATAGTATCCTTTGCGTTTGTATAAGGAGCCTCGACGAGGTTGTAATTCTCATCGAAGGTGAGGTAGTTTCCGTTTTCGCAAGCCTCATACATTATTTCAAACACGCCGTTTACATACTTTGAGATAAAGTCCTTCTGAGCGTCAGAGTATATATCGCTCTTGATAGAATACTGTGCCATCTCGAACTTTCTGGTAGTTCCCTGGATATCGGTCATTGTTGCGCCGCAGTAGTCAACGTCGAAGAAAGGCTCTTCAGCGTAGTTGTCTATTTCAACGAGGTATCCGATATCTGTGCCCTTATAATTCTCTGCAGGCTCAGAGACATCTACTCTGTTCTTGTTTACCTGTGTCTGTTCACAAAGCAGATAAACGCCCTTGAACGCTCTGTTTACATACACATGCACAAAGGTACAGTCAGAGCAGAAGTTTGTCTGTCCGACAACAACCTGACCGAGGTTGAAGCCTATATAGTCAGAAACGAGATTCCAGTTCGACTTTAAAAGAACCCAGCTCTTACACTGTGCTCCGTCGTTGAGTCCGAGCATATTCTGCTTCTTGTCAAACTTTATTCTGTACGGCACCTGATTCTTTAAAATCTGCGAAACGTCGCCGTAATACGCAGATGAATTTCCTCTTACTCTTATTCCGCCTTCAACAGCGTTCATCTCAAACTGCTCGTCACAGCTGAACACGTCAACGATACAGTCTACATAGTTTTCAAGCGAGGTTATCTGCTTTGAATCCTTAGTTGAGATATGTATAACAGGGATACTTGTCTTAGGGTCAGTTCTGTTTATAAACTTGACGAGCAATTCCTGGTCGTGACCATACTGCTCATAGACAGGGTTCTTGTCATACTGCAAAGCTGTTGTTGTGGTAGTTGTGGTAGTCGGCTTTTTGGTAGTAACCGAGGTGGTTGTAGTTTTTGAGTCTTCAGCCTTTGTGGTTGTAGCCTCAGGCTCTGTTACCTCCCCGCCTGATGCGGTTGTGGTAGTAACAGACTCATCCTCAGTCACTGACGATTCGACAGTTGTTGTAGTAGTAACTGTCGGCTCCTCCGTCACCTCCGGAGTAGTGGTAGTAGTGGTTGTAGTGGTAGTAGTCGTAGTAGTTGTTGCAGCATCAGATGAAGGGTCAGAGTCTGACACACTGCTTGAATCCGAGCTTGAGCAGGCACACATTGACACGGCCGCTGACAGCACAAGTGATGCGAGCAACGCTTTGATTTTCATATTCATAAAAGTACTCCTTTACAAAAGGTAGTTTATAAAATCAGTATATCATCACGCAGACGATTCTGTCAATAATAAAGCTTAATTTTTTCATACTTTCACACAGTTTTCACGAAAGAAAACGAAGATGCACAAAAGTGCATCTTCGCTTTTTTAGGGGGGTCTATTATGAATTCTTTATCCCCATGTGCTTGTTTGTTCAGCATAGGAATAAATCATATAATCTGTATATGTCTCTTCAACTGCCTTAGGAGTAACTCCCTTAGCGTGGAAAAGCTCTGTAAGTGTAACAAGCTCATAGCCCTGTGCCTGAAGCTCAGGAATAATCTGCTCGAGTGCTTCAACTGTCTGGTAATTGCCCTGTGCGTCGTGGAGGAGAATAATAGCTCCGTCCTTTGCCTGAGAGAGAACAGTTTCCACTCTCTGCTCGGTTGTTACCTTAGGGTCCCAGTCGTTACAGCCGTAGCCGCTTATAAACGGAATGTCGATGTTATCCCACATTGTATAGTTTACAGCGATATAAGGCGGTCTGAAGAACTTTGGCCCTACTCCGATAACATCCTCTATGAGCTTTGCTGTAGCGTCCATTTCAGCAACAATCTCATCAGGCTTCATTGTATTCATATAGGAGTGAGTGAGCGAATGGCTGTTAATCTCGCAACCCATTGAAACGGTTCTCTTCATTACCTCGTGGCAATCCTCTGTGATGTTGTTGCCGATAAGGAAGAAGGAAGCTCTTGCGTCATACTTTTCGAGAACGTCAAGCACTGCGTTTGTGGTAGAAGTGTTAGGGCCGTCATCGAAGGTCAGGGCTATTACCTTTCCATACTCTGAAGGCTCCTTGAGCTCAGGCTCTGTAAAGGTAAACGCTGTTGTGGTGGTTGTAGTTGTTGTAGTGGTTGTTGCGGCAGTTGTGGTAGTGGTTGTTGTATCAGCCGCACTGCTCTGAGGTGTCTGTGATGAGCTGTCCGAACCTGCACAGCCTGTTGTCATAAGTATACCTCCTGTAAGTGCTAAAAGCATAGCTCTTTTACAAATATTCATTCTTATCACCTCGTAGATTACCAGCCCATTACTGTCTTGATTTCATTAACGAGCTTGTCAGCAGCCTTCTGGTGAGTTGCCTCAGTAGGATGCCAGTCGGCAGCATAGCCGTCGTTTGCTCCGTCCTGGAGGTCAAACATCATATAGTGAACATTCTCGTCGCCTGTTTCAGTTGTGTACTCGATAACAGTTTCCATAAGCTTTTCGCAAAGTCTGTTGTCCATTGTTCCGAGAGTACAGAAGATAGTAGCGTCAGGGTTATTTTCTCTTACCTGCTTTAAGAATGCCTTATAGCCGTCAGCATACTCCTGCTTTCTTTCCTTGAGGATGTTTGTGTAGCTTGCATCGTTTGTACCGAGGTTGATAACGATAACCTCAGGCTTGAAGCTTTCAAAATCCCACTCCAGTGTATGTGGCTTTGTTGTGTTTGCAAAGGAGTTATATGAGAAGCCGAGGCTCTCGTAGTACTGAGGAATTGTCTGCTCCTTTACAGGTGTGCTGCCTGTTGTATAGCCGGAAATAATACCGTATCCGCTGATTGAGAACATGCTGTAATCGGCATCGAGAGCCTGCGCTGTCTTGTATGCGTAAGCCTTTGTAACGTCTTCTGTTGAAGTTGAGAAGTGGTGCTCCTTAACCTCGTCGTCAACGCCGTAACCGCAGGTGATTGAGTCACCGATAAACTCGATTGTGTGAGACTTTGCAGCGGCAGGCTTGATTGTTTCGCCTTCTGCAACTGTGATAGCCTTGATACCGCAGGTTGACATTGCACACTCAGAGAGCTTTATAACCTTTACGTTTACTGTCTTGGCTTCGGCACTTTCAAAAACTGTGAAGGTTTCTTCAGGGCTGTTTACCATTTCGTCTACGACTCTTTCGCCGTCAACGTAGAAAGCGATTCTTGCCTGGTTGTCGATTCCGCCTGAAGCGGCACCGTCGCCGAGAACTGTGATATCGAGCTTCTTTCCTGTGTATTCAAAGTCAATTCCTGAGCCTGAGAGAGCGAGCCAGAGGGCGTCCTCGTTGAGCCATGTTCTTCCCACAAGCTTTACATTTTCTGATGTAAGTGCATAGGTGTTTGCCATTTCCTTATCCTCCTCTGAGCTTGCAGCTTCGCTGTTTTCTGAGCTTGTCTGCGAATCTGATACAGGTGCAGAGCTACCCGACTTTGTACTGCTGTCGTCTGACGAGCAGGCGGAAAGCATTGAAACAGACAGTGCAAGCGAACAGATAATGGATATCATCTTTTTAAGCTTCATAGTTTTACCTCCGTAAAATTTCTGTGACACTTTTCTTTATAATATTGTAGCATAGCTTGTTGCAATAAGCAAATAGTTATGTTATAATATCAGATATAAGTTTAAAATTATAATGCGAGGTAGCACTATGACAACACAGCAGATAGATTACATTCTCGCTGTTGCGGAAGAAAAGAGCTTTTCAAAGGCGGCGGCGAGGTTATATGTTACACAGCCCTCTCTCAGCCAGAGTGTTATGGGGATAGAAAAGTCGCTGGGGGTTACAATCTTCGACAGAAGCTTCAACCCGATAAGGCTGACGGCGGCGGGAGAGATTTTTGTTGAAACAGCAAGGCAGATACGCTCACTTGAGGAAGGTATGAAAAACCGTCTTTCAGACCTTGAAAGCTCGCTTTCGGGAACTCTGACGATAGGTGCGAGCTCATTCCGTACAGGCTGTCTTCTTGCAAAGAGCATAGCGAGGTTCAGAGAGAGCTTCCCGGGAATCTCTGTAACTGTTGCGGAGGATTCAAGAGAACGGCTTTTGGAGCAGGTCAAGACCTCCCAGCTTGACGTTTTCATAGGCACGGGACAGTTTGACAAGAGGCACTTTCACGCAGAGGAGCTTCACAAGGAGACCTTATTACTTGCGGTATCGCAGAGCCATCCCTTCAACGAAAAGCATGGTGACCAAATGCTCACGCACGAGGATGTGCAGAAACAGACGATGCGTTTTGTTATGGCTCCGCCTCTCTCGCCAAAGGATATGTCAGAGCTTTCGTTCGTTGTGACAGACAGGGGCGAATTCAGCAAGGACAGGCTTATGGCAGTTGCAGACGAGGGTGGCTTTACACCTAAAATATCAATGAGGGCAAGGACGCTTGAAACGATGTTTTCGTTTGTAAACGAGGGCTTCGGAGCGGCACTTATCCCTGACACTCTTGTGCGTTTCGGAAATTACAGGGTGCATCCTTGCTACTATCTTATTGACAGCAATTGTGTGACAGAAAGCATCTCGCTTGTTTCGAGAAAAAACGGCTATTTTTCAAATGCGGCGGCTCAGTACAGCCTTACCCTTAAAAAGCTTGTTGACATCGGAACATGGCGTGTTCAGGGGTGATATTATGACTATACGTGAAAAGCTCGGCGATAAGTTTTATGATGAGGTTACGACGCAGAGCGTTATAGGTAATGCGGCAAGCGGACTTTCAGGCAAGAACACACTCAGGGCGGCATTCATAGGCGGCTCGGTTACCTTCGGCTACTGTCCGGGAAGTGAGGGCAGCACGGCTGCGTTCCCTGAATTTGTCGGCGGATACTTAAGTGAAAAATATAATTCTTCGGAGATTTTAAACCTTGGCATATCGGGAACTACAAGCCTTATGGGGCTTGTAACAACAGAGCTTCGGGTGCGTGAGTTTGCACCCGACATTGTGTTTGTGGAGTACGCAATCAATGACGAAATGAGCAGGCAGGGCGCAGAGTGCTTTGAATCTCTTGTAAGAAAGCTTCTGACTTTAGAGAGCAGACCTGTTGTGGTGCCCGTTTGTGTCTGCACGGACAAGGGGCATTCCTGCGTTCCTATGATAAGGGAGATATGCAGTCACTACGGGCTTTTGTGTGTTGACATAAAAGAGTCTGTGTATCCGCTTTTTTCAAAAGAGCTTGAATGGTCGGACTACTCTGTTGACGAGGGACATCCGCACAGCGAGGGCTCACGGCTTATTGCGGATTGTGTTATAAAGGCGATTGAAAAGCTTTCACTGCTACCGCACAGCAACATTACTCTCCCCTTGCCTAAGTTCTCTGCAAGACTTGAGGGACTTTTGATATGCAATGAATACAAGACGGATTTTGAAAGAAGGCAGGAGCCCCTTTTCTGCTTTGACAATTGTCTTGAGGCAAGCGGCAGGTGTTCTCTCACCGCCGAGCTTGAATGCTCATATGCCGTTGCGGTGTATATTTCCTCAAACGACAAGGGCTACGGCAGTCTTGAGGCTTACGAAGGCACGGAGAAGCTTTGCGAGCTGTCGGGTTATTCGCTTTTCGGTTGGTATAATCCTGTTATACAGCACATCATAAACGATAAGGAGAAGACAAGGCACTCTGTCACTATGAAGCTTTCGGACAGCGACAGGGGGAAGAAATTCAGACTTATCTGCATCGCTTACTGCTGATTGTGGACAAACCGCAGAAAATGTGGTACAATAACTATAACTGTTTATTAGATTGGTGAGTTTATGTCAGAAAGAATTTCTACTATAAAAATAGGAAATGTTACAATAGAAAAAACTGCGGCACTTGCACCTATGGCGTCGGTTGCTGATGATGTGTACAGACTTCTGTGCAAGGAGCAGGGTGCGTCTTTCCTTGTAAGCGAGATGGTTTCGTCAAAGGGGCTTTGCTACGGTGACAAGAAGACCGACGAGCTTTGCACTATAACCGCTGGCGAGAGACCGATGGCAATTCAGCTTTTTGGCGAAGATGCGGAATTTATGGGAAGAGCGGCGGCAATGCTCTCAAAATTTGAGCCTGATATCATTGACATAAATATGGGCTGTCCTGTCCCGAAGGTTGTAAACAACGGCGCAGGAAGTGCACTTATGAAAAATCCCGACGAGGCATACAGGATTGCAAAGGCGGTTGTTGAAAATGCGTCTTGTCCTGTTACAGCGAAAATCAGAAGCGGCTGGGATGAATGTAGCATAAATGCGGTGGAATTTGCGCAGGGGCTTGAAGCTGCGGGAGTTTCAGCGATTGCGGTTCACGGAAGAACAAGAAAGCAGTTTTACAGCGGAAGTGCCGACTGGGATATTATAAAAAAGGTCAAGCAGGCTGTGAATTGCGTTGTCATCGGAAACGGCGACGTAAGGACCGCTACCGACTGCGAAAGAATGTACAAGGAAACAGGCTGTGACCTTGTTATGATAGGCAGAGGAAGCTACGGCAGACCGTGGGTTTTCAAGCAGGTAAGACACTATCTTGAAACAGGCGAGATACTGCCTGAGCCTGACCTTTCTCAGCGTATGGAAATGATGCTAAGACACGCAAGACTTCTCTGCGAGTCGCTCGGTGAGGAGCACGGAATGAGAGAGGCAAGAAAGCACGTTATATGGTACGTCAAGGGGCTTCCTAATTCCTCCTCGATAAGAAACGGCTGTTCGACGCTGACGGAGTATTCTGTGCTTGAAAAGATGGCTGAAGATATTGTTGCAAAGGGAGAGAGGTAGAACCAAATGGCAGACGAGAGAAACAACGACTGGTCGAGGTCTGTCGGGGCTGTTGTCATAAATGACGGAAAGGTGCTTTTGGCAAGGCACACCTACGGCAACGGCAAGGGGCTTCTCATTGTTCCGGGCGGATACATAAACTATGGCGAGCTTCCCGAGGAGGCTTGCGTGAGAGAGGTCTTTGAGGAGACGGGCGTAAACGTCAGGGTGCAGAAGCTTATCGGCGTGAGGTTCTCGGAGAAGGACTGGTACTGCGTTTTCCTTTGCGAATACATGGGCGGAACCGCCCACAGCGACAATGACGAAAACAGCGAGGTAATCTGGCTTGAGGTTGAAAAGGCACTTACTGCAAAGGATGTTCCCGACCTCAGCCGTCAGATGATAAAACGGGCTTATGCAGGCTTTGAAAAGACTGATTTCATTTCAAGAAATCCTGCAAGAACAAGCCTTTACACAACGAAAGAGGATTAGAATATGGCAAAGCTATATGTAGTAGGCACGCCTATCGGAAACTTAGGCGACATCACCTACCGTGCGGTTGAGACGCTTAAAAGCGTTGACTTTGTCTGTGCAGAGGACACGAGAGTTACTGCAAAGCTTCTCAACTATCTTGAAATAAAAAAACCGCTTGTAAGTCACCACGAGCACAACAAGAAGCCAAGCTGTGACGTTATAACTGCGAGGATTCTAAACGGAGAAAACTGTGCGATTGTAACAGACGCAGGTATGCCCTGCATTTCAGACCCGGGCGAAGATTTGGTCCGCTACTGTGCCGAGCACGGGGTTGAGGTAGTTGTTGTTCCGGGACCGAGTGCGGCAATTTCAGCACTTGCGATAAGCGGACTTCCTACCGCAAGGTTTTCCTTCCAGGGCTTCTTATCAGTTCACAAGCGTTCACGCTACGAACAGCTGGAGTCTGCTTCAAAGATACCCGACACGCTAATTTTTTACGAAGCTCCGCACAAGCTTTGTGACACACTAAGCGATATGCTCAGGTACTTCGGTGACAGGAGGATTTCACTCTGCCGTGAAATAACAAAGCTTCACGAGGAGGTCCTCAGAATGACAATCTCCGAGGCTGTAAGCTACTACGAGAATGTTGCTCCGAGGGGCGAATATGTTCTGATTGTTGAGGGCAATACAGAAACGGAAGAGGCGCAGACTATTGAAGATGCGGTGAAGCAGGCGAAGGCTCTCATATCAAAGGGAATGAGAAAGGCTGATGCGGCAAAGCAGATTGCAAAGGCGTCCGGCTTTTCAAAGAGCGACATATACTCTGCCCTGCTCACAAGCGAGGAATAGCTATGGAATACACGATAAGAAAAATGTGCAGCGAGGACATCCCTGCTGTTGCAAGGCTTGAAAAGGACACCTTCACAGAGCCGTGGAGCGAGCAGTCGTTTGCTTCAGAGCTTATTAATCCGCAGGCTACGATAGTTGTCTGCGAATGTGGTGGAAATGTTGTCGGCTTTGCGGATATGCGTGAGATATGCTCGGAATGCTACATAAACAACGTTGCGGTAGCTGAGGGCTTTCGTTCAAACGGCATCGGCAGGGCTTTGATGGAGGCGCTTCACTCTGCCTGCTCTCAGGACGCTGAATTTATCACGCTTGAGGTTCGTGAATCAAACAGCGTTGCGATAGATATGTACAGAAAGCTTGGCTACATAAAGGTCGGCGTGAGAAAGGACTTTTACCGCCAGCCTACTGAAAATGCTTGTCTTATGACAAAGCCACTTAAATAGAAAAGGGAGTATTAAAATGAGAATACTTGCAATAGAAAGCTCTTGCGACGAAACCGCCTGCGCTGTTGTCGAAGACGGTGTAAAGGTTCTTTCAAACGTAATTGCTACACAGATTGACGAGCACAGGCTTTACGGGGGCGTTGTGCCTGAAATTGCTTCGAGAAGACACAGCGAGAATATTTCCGCAGTTGTGTCAAAGGCGCTCACAGACTGCGATATGACACTGAGTGATATAGACGCAGTTGCAGTTACCTACGCTCCGGGACTTATCGGCGCACTGCTTGTCGGAATAAGCTTTGCAAAGGGTCTTTCGCTTGCTTCGGGAAAGCCTCTTGTCCCTGTTCATCATATTGCAGGACATATTGCGGCAAACTATATTTCACACGAAGACTTAAAGCCGCCGTATCTCTGCCTTGTTATAAGCGGAGGACACAGCCATATTGTAGAGGTGCTTGACTACACGACATACAGGGTTGTGGGAAGAACCCGTGACGATGCGGCAGGAGAATGCTTTGACAAGGTTGCAAGAACAATAGGCTTTGAATATCCCGGCGGAAAATTCATTGACGCCGCCGCCAAAAGAGGAAACGAAAAGGCATTTTCACTCCCTCAGCCAAAGGTTGCAGGAAGTGAGTACGACTTCAGCTTCTCAGGACTCAAGACGGCTGTTATCAATCTTGTGCACAACTCTCAGCAGAAGGGCGAGGAGGTAAACGCAGACGATGTTGCGGCTTCCTTCCAGAAGACTATCTGCGACATACTTGTTAAAAAGACAATGCTTGCCGCTGACAATCTCGGCTACAAGACGCTCGCTGTTGCAGGAGGAGTTTCAGCAAACAGCGGTGTGAGAGAGGCTATGCAGGTAGCTTGTGACAAGAGGGGCATAAAGCTGTATCTCCCCGAGCTTAAATACTGCGGTGACAATGCGGCTATGATAGGCTGTCAGGGCTACTACGACTACCTTGCAGGCAAGCGTGCAGACGAGAGTCTGAATGGTATTGCTACCTTAAGTCTTGAAAATATATAGGTGATAATATGACTAATCGTGAGCTTATTTTAAAGCTTAAAGATAACGGTGTGCTGTCGCTCTCGGAATTTGAGACACTTATCAGCAGCTACACAAAAGAGGATATGGACTTTGCAGGGAAAATTGCAAGAGAGATATGCGACAGTATCTACGGCAAGGAAATTTTCCTGCGTGGTCTTATCGAGATTTCAAACTACTGCAAAAACGACTGCTACTACTGTGGAATAAGACGTTCAAACAAATGCGCCCAGCGTTACAGACTTACTGAGGAGGATATTCTCGAATGCTGTAAGGAGGGGTATGCTCTTGGCTACCGCACCTTCGTTTTGCAGGGCGGAGAGGATATGTATTTCACAAAGGAGCGTGTCTGCTCGGTTGTTTCAAAGATAAAGGAGCTTTATCCCGACTGTGCCATAACTCTTTCGCTCGGTGAAAAGGATTTTGAGGAATACAAGGCTTACAAGGAGGCAGGTGCTGACAGATATCTGCTTCGTCACGAAACGGCAGACAAGGAGCATTACGCTATGCTTCACCCTGAAAATCTGTCGGCTCTTACAAGGCAGAAATGCCTTTTCGACTTGAAGAAGCTTGGTTTTCAGACGGGCGCAGGTATGATGGTCGGAGCACCGTTTCAGACTCCCTTGCATCTTGCAAAGGATATGCTGTTTCTGTCAGAGCTCAGACCCCAGATGGTGGGCATAGGACCTTTCATTCCTCACAAGGACACGCCTTTCAAAGACAAGGAAAGGGGCAGTCTTGAGCTGACAATTTTCCTTCTGAGTCTTACAAGAATAATGCTTCCCGATGTGCTTTTGCCTGCGACAACGGCGCTCGGCACAATTCACCCTAAAGGTCGTGAGATGGGCGTTCTGGCGGGAGCGAATGTAATTATGCCGAATCTTTCGCCGATGTCGGTGAGGAAGAAGTATATGCTCTACGACGGAAAAATTTCTGTCGGTGACGAGAGTGCACAGAGCGTCAATACGGTGCGAGAGAAGATGTCTTCTATCGGCTACGAGGTTTCTCTTTCAAGGGGCGACCACAAATCAATATAACAACAGCAAAGGGCGTTTCACCCACACGAGTGAAACGCCCTTGATGTATGATGGAGGATTAAAAAAGTAAATTACCAATTAAAGCCCGGCAGATAGTCGTTGTACTGATTGTTCTGCTGACTGTTCTGGTTGCTTTGAACCTTGGAGGAGGTGTCCTCGGCGAGAGTAATCTCAAGGTCAACAATCTTTTCATTTCTGTACACTGAAATAGTGATTGTGTCGCCTGCCTTGTAGTTTTTCTTTATCTCGTTGAATTCGTCCATGTTCTCGATAAGAGTTCCCTCAATACCGATAACAATATCGCCCACCTGCACGCCTGCCTTGTCAGCAGGACCGTTCTTTACAACCTCACGCACGATAAAGCCTCTTGGGATATCGTAATACTGTGCATAGATATCTGAGATTGTTTCGCCTGTTATTCCGACAATCGGTCTGCCCTTTACATAACCGTGCTCGATAAGGTCGCTGATGATAGGGAGGGCTTCGTCAATAGGGATTGCAAAGCCGAGGCCCTCGCCGTATGCTGTGGCAACCTTTGCAGATGTAATACCTACAACCTGACCGTAGCTGTTGATAAGCGGACCGCCTGAGTTACCGCTGTTTATTGAAGCGTCTGTCTGAATGAGGTTCATTTCTCTGCCCTCGATTGTGAGCTTTCTGTTGAGTGCAGAGATAATACCTGCTGTTACAGTTCCCGAAAGCTCAGAGCCAAGCGGATTTCCTATTGTTATAGCAAGCTCGCCTACGATAAGCTCAGAGGATTTTCCGAGTGTAACGGGCACGCAGTCGGTCTTGTCAATCTTGAGCACTGCGATATCTGTCTGCTCGTCGCCACCGATAATCTGTGCAGGGATTTCCTCTCCGTCTTCAGACTGCAGAAGTGAAACCGATACAGCCTGTGCACCTTCTATAACGTGATAGTTTGTAACGATGTAGCCGTCCTCTGAAATTATAAAGCCTGTTCCCGAAGCTGTTCCGCCGTTTAGAATTGTAGAAACTCCTACAACTGACGGGGAGACCTTCTTGACTATTTCAGGGAGCGGAAGTGCGTTTTCAAGGGCTGCGAGCTGTTCAAGTGTAGGAATTTCCCTGTCCGGCACCGGCTGGGAATCTAACTCCTTATCTGTTTCGCCTTCTGTTATAACGGCGGTATCTGACGCCTTGCTTGACTCGTCTTCATCACCCGAAAAGGCTCTTTTCCCTGTGATAAGTGTGTAGCCGAAAATAGATGTTGCGCCTATTGCTACGACACATATAAGCCCGATTGTAACCGCTGCTATTCTTTTCAAAACCTTCCCCTTCTTTTTCTTAGGGGTGTTTTCAGGATAGTAGCAGTACTCGTGAGCCTCGTGGTTGTTGTCCACAAGCTGATTATTCTGCTGATTGCTGTTCATTGAGTCCATTGTTTTTCTCCTTTGGGTAGCGGGTATTTGCTGAAAGCTTACTGTTTTACTGTCTATATTTTATCGCTGTAATGTGATAATTTTATGATAGCATACAGAATTTTTAGTGCAAAAGAAGAAATGTCAGTGTGCACAGCTTTATTATCCTTGACTTTAGGGACAGCGAGGATTATAATATTAAGGTAAATTAACTATCCTACGGAGTGATAATTATGATGACAATAAGCTACGAGATTGGCAACAAGCTTTATCTCAATATTACAAATAAATGTCCGTGCAGCTGCACATTCTGTATAAGACAGAACGGCGACGGTGCGTACGGCTCTGACAGCCTTTGGCTTGAGCATCAGCCGACAGCCGCTGAGGTTATTGAAAACTTAAAGGGCAGAGACCTCGACAAGTACGAGGAGATTATTTTCTGTGGCTACGGAGAGCCGACAAATGAGTTTTCTCTGCTCTTACAGGCGTGCGATTACATCAGAAGTGTTTCCAAAACACCTACAAGGCTCAACACGAACGGTCTTGCGGACAAGCTCAATCCCGAATACGGTGGCTGTGCAAAGGAGCTTTGCGGCAGAATTGACACAGTATCAATAAGCCTCAACTCCCCTTACAGAGACGGCTATATGGCAGTTACAAGACCTGTCTATGACGATGCGTTTGATGCAATGCTCAGCTTTGCTCAGTCCTGCAAGGGCTATGTACCAAGCGTTATGATGACCGTTGTAGATGTTATCCCTAAGGAAGACATTGAGGCTTCACAGAAGCTTTGTGACGAAATAGGCGTAACACTCAGGGTAAGGCCTTACGAAAGCTAAAGCTTTAAAATAAAATATCCTTCCGGAGTTATCCGAAAGGATATTTATCTGCATTTTTATAAAACCACAAAGTGATTATTCAGCAGTTCTTTCTTCAATGTACTTTACGATATCGCCAACTGTCTTGAACTGCTCTACCTCTTCATCAGGAATCTTAACGTCAAATTCATCCTCGAAACCGATAAGAATGTCTATAACATCGAGGGAATCCGCACCAAGGTCGTCAACGATGTTGGACTCCATGGTGATTTCGTCCTTATCAAGGTCAAGCTGGTCAGCTATGATGCTTTTTACTAAATCGATTGTCATTGCATTTCACCTGCCCCTATAATAATCATGTAGTGTCTTTGACTTACATACTTAGTATATAGTCATTTTAAGACTTCGTCAATACCTTTTTTTATTTTTGGCAAATTCAATAATATGTTTTAAGGCAAAGTCTTTCTATCAGTATATTTTATACTGAAACAAGAGAGTATTTATAATTCCAGAAACGGAGGAATACCATGAAAATCACAAACAATGGCTCAAAATATATGCTTTTGGGAAAGAGTCTTCCGCACACACTCTCCCCTCTTATTCACCGGCGTCTTTTTGAGGCAAAGGGTAAAGACGGAAGCTACGGACTCTTAGAGTGTGACGAAAACGAGCTGTCTGAGGCTTATGAGACCTTAAAGACTCTCGGCGGCTACAATATCACAATTCCATACAAGTGTGATATAATCCCGTTACTTGACGAGCTTGACGAAAACGCTACCTTCTACGGTGCTGTAAACTGTGTTTCAAGCCGTGACGGAAAGGCAATCGGACACAACACGGACTGCGACGGATTTTTGCTTTCTGCAATGTCAAAGGATATGCCGCTTGACAAGAAGGTTCTGCTCATCGGCTGCGGCGGTGTAGGAAGAATGATTGCACTTGAATGTGCAAGGAGAGGCGCTGACCTTACCATTGCATACATAGAGCAGGCAACAGATATGGCTAGGGCTTTGTGCGACGACATCTGCAAGGCGTTCCCGAACGAAAGCGTTACACTCACTCTCACAAGCGAGATTTCAGGAAGCTTTGATATTCTCATAAACGGCTCGCCTGTCGGAATGTTCCCGAAGGTAGACGCTTGTCCTGTAAGTGATGAGGTAATAGAAAACTGCGGTTGCTGCTTTGACGTAATCTACAACCCTGTTGAAACTGTGCTTGTAAAGAAGTTCAAAGCTCAGGGCAAGACAGCCCTCGGCGGCGCTGCTATGCTCGTTTACCAGGCGGTAAAGGCACACGAAATCTGGGACGGCGACCTTTACACACAAGACGAGATTGACGCTATCATCAAAGAGGTTGAGGACAGCATAATGTCCGACTACAAGTAACTTTCGGAGGGCAACGGTATGAACATATTTCTTTGCGGATTTATGGGCTGCGGCAAAACAACCGTCGGTAAGGAGCTTTCAAAGGCTCTTGACTACGCCTTTGTTGACCTTGACGAGCTTATAGAAAAGACAGAGGGCAGAAGCATTCCTCAGATTTTTTCAGAAAACGGTGAGGAGTATTTCCGTGACCTTGAAACAAAGGCTATAAAGGGCTTTGGCGGTGAAACGGTAATCGCTCTGGGCGGCGGCGCTGTTTTAAGAAAAGAAAACGCCCTGGCGGCAAAGGCACAGGGCGAGCTTGTATATATTGAAACTAATTTTGATACCTGCTACGACAGAATAAAGGGTGACAGCAACCGCCCGCTTGCTTCATCTGCAAGCTATGACGAGCTTCTTGCCCGCTACAACAGTCGTGCACCTATCTATGAATCAGCCTGCTCCTACAAGGTGTCAGGCGAAGGCAGTGCACTTTCGATAGTGAAGGACATAATCCTTCACGTAGACGACTAGTCCTCTACAACAAGTATCACATACCCGACTTCGTAATTCTTCACGAGGTCGGGATTTTTGTCTGCCTCTGAGAAGATTTTGTCTTGAAGCTTTTTAGCAAGAGCCACAACCTCGCTGACAGGCTTCTTTATAACAACGGGGCATACAGGTGAAAGTGCGATTACACGCTTTCCTTCAAACCGCATTACACGAAGCGGCCATATACTGCAGTCAAACGGCTTTCCTGTTCCCAAGAGACAACCCTTGCTGTGGTCTAAGACGCTGCAGTAATAGAGGTCCTCGTTTTCTTCCCTGTCCATTTTCATAACAAAGCTATCGCCCTTTGGCACAAACTCCAAGTCCGGCTTATGCTCCTTTACAATAACGTCGGCGAGCTCCTTTGAAACAACAGGCGCTTCCCATATATCATAGCTGTCAAAGCAGCAGCATATTCTGCATTTTGCACATTCTTCTCTTGATAAAATTTCTGTCAGCATATTTTTCTCCCAAAACGTCTATGATGTCAGCCAGTATATTATTCCGTACAGCACTGACGCTAATGTTCCGTACAATATTACGGGCCCTGAGATAATGAATATCTTTGCTCCGAGTCCGAGAATAAAGCCCTCCGCCTTGAATTCTACGGCAGGTGCGACTACTGAGTTTGCAAAGCCAGTTATCGGCACGAGTGTTCCTGCACCCGCAAATTTTGCAAGCTTACTGTAGAGACCGAGTCCTGTAAGCAGGGCAGATATAAAAATGAGCGTAACAGAGGTTGCGACGGGATACTGCTCCTTTGTGAGTCCTGCGTTCTCATAGACCGACGACAAGAACTCTCCGAGCATACATATAAGTCCGCCTGCAAAAAACGCCTTGGGCACTGTGATATATGACTTTGTTCCCTCGCTGGCTTCCTTGTACATTTCACTGTACTGAGATTTACTAAGCTGCATAGCTATCCCCTTTCATTTTATGCTTCAAGGATATTATGCAGCTTATTTAATACATTTATTCAGCTTTTGGCTTTTCAGCCTCTTCGTCGGCAGGCTTTTGCTCCTGCTCCTTGAGTGCCTCCTGCTCCTGCTTTTCAAGCTGTTTAGCAAGCTCGTCAAAGTCAGGGAGCTCATCTCTGCAGACAACGATATTATTTGAGTAGAGCTTTATCATTTCTTCCTTTGTGATATACTCCTCAGAATACTCTCCGTAGCTGTCGATAACGTAAGCTCCGCTCCATATTCCGAACCAGCTCCACATTGTTTTCTCGTTTGCAAACATCTGTATATCAGGGGCGTTTCCGCACTCGCTGAGAGCCAGAGGCTTGTTCTCGTTGATTCTTCTGAGCGAGAGGAATGCACCGAGCTGGCTTGAGCCTGGCTCGTCGTAGATATCGGCAGAAATCATATCGCAATACTTTGCGCCGACATACCAGTCAGCATTCTGACCGTTCCACACCCAGATGAGATTGTTGAGCTTATGGTAATTTGTCATTCTGTTATAAAGAAGCTTCCACAGCCACTTATAAGCATCGACATCCTTGCCCCACCAGTACCAGCCTCCGCTTGCTTCGTGGAGCGGTCTCCAGAGCACTGTTACACCCTGCTCCTGAAGCTTTGCAAGCTGGAGCGAGATAGTATCAATATCTCTGACAATTGCAAGGCACTCTCCTGTAATCTTGCCTTCCTCGTAGAGCTTTTCAAGCTCCTCATATGAAAGTCCCGATATTGCGATATCAGGAATTGCCTTTGTCAAATCGAAATCCGTATCTTCGGCATAATAAGCCTCACCGAGTGGGTCTGCCCAGTGCCACATATAGCTGACAAGTCCGCCCTCCTGCGACCACTGTGCGGCAAGCTCGATATCATTTGCAAAGGTATCCTCAGAGGTATATGCAATCATATCGCTGAGTCTGATTGCCGGATAATGTCCTGTTACTCTGTAAATCGCATCAGTTTCTGCTGTTGTGCCGATTGTTGCATACTGACCGCTTAAGATAGTCTTTCCGTATTCACCTGCAAGATACGCATATATAGCTCTTGTCTTATAATCTGCGTTCTTGTTTGAAAGTGTCGGGAGCGTCTTATATGTAAGGTCAAGGCTTGCGACAGTTTCGCTTGCCATAATTATCATATAGTCAAAGTCGAAATTTCCGTCTACGACGCCGAGTCCTATTGTGTTTTCTCCCTCGCCGAGCCACACGTTTTCAAAGCCGACTGCCTGGAATTTTCCGCTTCCGTCGGTTGCAATCTCGCCGTACACCTCGCCGTTGATAACGACGTTATTTGTAACAGACTTTTTCTTGTCCGAGGCGATTACGAACAGCACGTTGTAATACTGCTCGGTCGGAAGCTCTACCTTAGCCTGCCATGAATCCGTTTCAGGATTTGCAAAGCCTGTGAGATATGACTTGTCGCTCGCACCGCTTCTCTTCGTTCCCTCAACAAGGCTCTGACCGAACTCTCCGTCCTGTGCCTCAACCTTATGCTCAAACTCTGTGTAGTCGGGCACCATAGGGATAATTTCCTCGTCAGCGACAGAGGTTATTACGTCATCAGGTTCTGCCGGCGCCTGTGTAGTAGTTGTCTGCTCAGGCTCGGTTGTGCTCGCTGTAGTAGTTGTCTGTGAAGCCGTAGTTGTAGTGGTGGTTGTGGTTGCTTCGGAGCTGTCTCCGACTGTACTGTCCGCTACGCTTTCCTGCGAAGAAGAATCAGCACCACAGCCTGCCAACATCGAAACTGACAACACCAGCGCTGTTAAAAATGATAATGCTCTTTTCATAAAAGCTGTCCTTTCGGATTTTATATGATTATATCGTAGGCTTCCCCATTTCTTGCTTCAAAGCAAGTTGCACCGTCACACACGGTTGTATTTACAGGCTCACCGTTATGCATAACCTTAAAGCTGTCCCCGACAACACGACACTGTCCGTCCTTTGTCGCTTTTATAACAGCATTTTTAACTTTTCCGTTTTCCCACTTGCAAGATACATCAAATCCGCCTCTTGCTCTTAAATGCTCAAACGAGCCGCTTTCCCACTGCTTCGGAAGTGCACACAGAAGATTTATTTCACCGCCGTGGCTCTGGAGAAGTGCTTCTGTTATACCTGCTGTTCCGCCGAAGTTTCCGTCAATCTGGAACGGCGGGTGGTTATCAAACATATTCTTGTTTGTTGAGTGGGAAAGAAGTGCTCTGATATTGTCATACACCATCTGACCGTCGCAGAGTCTTGCCCACATATTTATAATCCACGCTCTGCTCCAGCCTGTATGACCGCCGCCGTAGCTGAGTCTGCGCTCTATTGTCGCTCTTGCCGCATCGCTCAGCAAAGGTGTTTTTCTCATAGAAATCCTGTCTGACGGATAGAGTGCAAAAAGCTGCGAGATATGTCTGTGACCGGGCTCTGCCTCGTCGTAGTCCTCAGCCCACTCCATTATCTGCCCGTACTTTCCTATTTCAAGCTGTGGCAATCTGCTTCTCAAGTCTGAAAGCTTTTTTGCATACTCAGCGTCAATGCCGAGTATTTCGCTTGAATTAATGACTGCAGAAAACAGGTCGTAGATAATGCTTGTGTCCATTGTCGGACCGATACACACGCTGCCTTTTGTATTGCTCTTTGTGATATAGGTGTTCTCAGGTGACACAGACGGACAGGTAACAAGTCTGCCCTTCTTGTCTTCTATAAGGAAGTCTACGAAGAATTCGCTTGCTTCCTTCATTGTCTCATACTTTTCTTTAAGGAAATCCTTATCGAGAGTAAAGCAATAATGCTCCCAGATGTGAAGGCAAAGCCACGCTGCGCCCATAGGCCACTGCGTTCCCGGAGTCCACAAATCCTGCGGTGCTGTATCTCCCCAGAGGTCTGTATTATGGTGACAAACAAAGCCGCCGCAATCGTACATTTCCTTAGCGGTAACTCTGCCGTGCGGACGCATTTTTTCGATAAGGTCAAAAAGCGGCATATGCAAATCACCGAGATTACAGTTCTCTGCGCACCAGTAATTCATCTGCGTATTTATATTTATAGTAAACTTACAGCCCCACGCAGGCCACATATCATTGTTCCAGATTCCCTGGAGATTTGTAGGAAGTGTACCCTGTCGGCTTGCACTTATCATAAGATATCTGCCGAAGTTGAAATAAAGCTCTGTAAGCTTATTATCGTCTGCATTTCCTATTGCCGATAGTCTTTCATCGGTAGGAAGCTGTGCGTTTTCTTTGCCGTTATTGCAAAGCGACAGCCTTGCTCTGTCATAGTAGCTCTTGTAGTCCTCGATATGTCTTTGGAGAAGTGTTTCAAAACAAGTGCCGTCGATTTTGTCACAATCCTCTACACTCTGCTTTTTATAGCTGTCAGGCAGGTAGTAGCTTGTGCGACAGGACAGGGCGATAGTAACCTCGCTTGCGTCCTTTACCCTTAAAAGCGAGCCTGACATATATGACACGCCGTCGGTATACACTCTTACTGTACAGAAAAAGTCTATTCCGTTGTCATGGCCACCCATACCGCCGTAGTAGTGGATTTCGTTGTCGGACACGGGACTGTTTGAATCAAAATAGTCATCTCTGCCGTTGATACCCACATTTATGCTAAGGCTTTTCTCCTTATCCGTTCTGATGCCCACAAGCAACAGCTCGTCGGGATTTGACGCTATAACTTTTCTTTCAATTCTTGCACCGTCAAGTGTAAAGCTTGTTGTGGCAACTGCTCTTGACAGGTCAAGGCTTCTTTCATAATCAGAAACCTTTTCTACATCCCCGTCGATGCCTATAAACAACGAGCCCAGAGTCTGATAATGCCTTTGATTTATCGGTGTTCCACAGAAGCACTCGTTGACGATTGCCTCCGCCTCGCTTATTCTTTCTTCAAACAAAAGCTCTCTTACTTTTGCAAGATTCTTGAGGGCGGACTTGTTATTACGTTCTCTTTTTCCGCCCGACCAGACAGAATCCTCATTGAGCCCGATTTCCTCATAGAGAGGTCTTCCGAAGACCATACCGCCTATTCTGCCGTTGCCGACAGGAAGCGCCTCGTTCCAGTCGCCTGCCTGAGATTTATACCATAAAAGCTCACTTAATCTGTCCATAGCCAAAAGCGGTTGCCCGCACTCCTTTAAAGTTTCGTATGTTTTACGCCTCGAAACATATTATACACAGTTATTATACCACATTCTATAAACATTTTCAAGTACCCCGCCGCAGCTGACGTTGACAAGCCTTCTGCACAAATGCTATAATAACTATCACAAAGGAGTGATAAGAATGAAGGTACGTCCAAGAAAAACAGTTCCACCCTCTCTGCCTGCAAACGATGAAATCATAGCGTTTTCTGAAATGCTCATCGACAAGGATTCTATAGCAGAATGCCGTAGTGCTGTTACTGCCTGCGCCGCTCTCACGCTTGCGATTGCACCCGATAATGAACGCAACGCAGAATCATTCCTTTTCTATCTTGAAAATCTTATCTCTCCAACGGGAATCACCCACACCGTCTTTGAGGCTGTCGGGCTGTGGCTTGGCGGTCTGCCACTTGATTCAGGCTCAGATACTGTAAAGGAGCAGGTCTACAAAAACTTCAGAGGTGCGTATCTTTTCTCGTGGCAGAAAAGGCTTATAGAGCTTGCCATAGACAGCTACAACGAGCTTTGTTGCTGTGAGCATCCGTCAGAGCTTTGCGAGATTGCCTACCGCAAGGCAGTTTGTTACTTTTCATAATACAAAAAGCCCTCTGTTTTCAGAGGGCTTATCTTATTTTTATAACTCTTTCCGACCTGTGCCGACAGACTATCTTTCGTTTCGCAGAAAGTAGAGGGAGGCACAAACGCCAGCGGCGTAGCCTGCCTCATGCTTTGTCGGCTATCGTACTTTACTTTGGCAGGCTTCGAATTTTCCTACGGAAAATTCCCGACTTTGTATATAATAAAGCCCTCCGTTTTCAGAGGGCTTTTATTAAACTTATCCGAGGATAATCTTAACGTCAGTGTTTTCTGTAAGCTTGCACTCGCAGAGGAAGTTGCCTTCGATAGTTTCGCCGTTTACTACCATAGACTTAACTCCGCTTTCAACGTGGTTAGGGTTCTGAATATCAATGTGGATATTCTTACCTCTGAACTTCTTGTCAATTGTGAAGCCGTCCCACTCAGAAGGAATAGATGGGCTGATAACAAGACCGTCAGCGTTTGGTCTCATACCGCAGATACCTTCTACACAGCCTACCATTACAGTAGAGCCTGTACCTGTAAGCCAGTGAACGTGTGAACGTCCGGCGAATGGCGAACGTGTTGACTCAGTGAACTGACCGTGAACGTATGGCTCAAGTACTCTGATTTCAGCCTTATCGTTCATTGCAGCAGGTGAGCTTTCCATGAAGTACTCGAATGCACGGTTACCGTGGCCGAGGAGTGATTCAGCAAGGATTGCCCAGCCCTGTGTCTGAGAGAAGATACCGCCGTTTTCCTTTGTATCAGGATTGAAGATGTGCATAAGAGCGCCATCGAAGTAGTGGTCTACGTATGGTGGGTCCATAACCTTTACGCCGTAAGGAGTGTTGAGGAGCTCGTGAACCTTTTCCATTGCAGAGAGTGACTGTTCCTTTGTAGCAAAGCCTGAGATAACAGACCATGACTGTGGGTTGAGCCACATGCTTGCTTCTGGGTCATTCTTAGCACCAACAACTGTACCGTCTTCACGGATACCTCTGATGAATCTGTCTTCATCCCAGCAAGCTGCGAGGCTTTCGCCAAGCTCTGCCTGAACCTTTTCGATGTATGCAACATACTCTGTGTCATTTCTTTCCTCAGCGTATGCCTTGATAACGCTCATAGCGTAGTAGAGCTGGAATGCTACGAATGTAGATTCACCCTTCTTGCCCATTCTGAGACAGTCGTTCCAGTCAGCGTGGAGACCTGCAGGCATCTTGTGTGCGCCGAGTCTCTCCATAGAGAAGCGGATAGCGTTCTTGAGGTGGTCGTAAACTGTATCCTCGCCGCCGTTTGCATATACGATAACTTCATCGAGGAATGCCTTGTTTCCGCTTTCACCGATGTACTTGTAAACTGTCGGGAACAGCCAGAGAGCGTCGTCAGCTCTGTATGATGGGTGGCCTGTTTCCTTAGCGTAAACAGAGTTCTCATCATTTTCATCAGGGAATGTTTCGTGACCTGCGTTGTGGTTGAACTTAACGAGTGGGAGACCGCCGCCGTTATCAACCTGAGCAGAAATCATAAATCTAATCTTGTCAGCAGCAAGCTCAGGGTCAATGTGGATGATACCCTGGAT
>JAFQLH010000006.1 GCA_017396665.1 Oscillospiraceae bacterium
TATGTCAAGATAGCACACTGATTTGGTGGTGCTTTTTTATGGCCGATAGAGAGTAAGCAGAAGCCTCGGCTGAATGAAATTCAGCAGGAGGGCGAGTTTTGAAAAAACTCGGCGTATGCCTTGGCATACTGCCGAATCTCCCTCCGTCGTGTGTTGCTATGTCAAGATAGCACACTGATTTGGTGGTGCTTTTTTATGGCCGATAGAGAGTAAGCAGAAGCCTCGGCTGAATGAAATTCAGCACGAGGGCGAGTAAATTTGTGCGTATTACTTCATGTGAAGGTGATTATTTGACTGTCTTGAGATTTCTAAAGAAAAATGTAGTGCTCGTTATTGCCGCAATAGCAGCCGCAGTAACCTCGTTTATAGTCCCGCCCGATAAAGAGTACCTTTCCTACCTCGACTATAAAACGCTCGTCTGCCTCTTTATAACACTCGCAGTAGTGTGTGCACTCAGAAATATAAAGTTTTTTACTATCGTTGCAAGAAAGCTTGTCACAATGTCAGGCGACCTCAGAGGCCTGTTCCTGATGCTCATAGCAATAACGTTTTTAGGCTCAATGCTTATTGCAAACGATATGGCGCTCATAACCTTCCTGCCACTCGGCTATTTCGCCCTGTCTGTCGCAAAACAGGAAAAATATATGGCGTACCTCTTTATACTCCAGAATATCTCCGCAAACTTAGGCGGTATGCTTACACCGTTTGGCAACCCGCAGAACCTCTACCTCTATTCCTATTTCAATATCCCGACCGGACAGTTCTGCAAGATAATGCTCCCACCGTTTTTGCTCGCAATCGCTATGCTTGCAGGTGCGTGCTACCTCGTAAAACCGCTTAAAATAAGCGTCAACGAAAAGTTTGAGGATAAGCTCAATGCAAAAAGAACAATACTCTACCTCCTGCTTTTTGCACTCTCAATACTCGTAGTGTTCAGAGTAATCCCGTTCTGGGTCGGACTTGTCGTCGTGCCTGCCGTAATACTCATAGTCGATAGGGAAGCACTTCTGATGGTCGACTATCCGCTTCTGTTCACCTTTGTCTTTTTCTTTATTTTCGCAGGAAACCTCGCAAGAATCGAGTCTGTCAATTCGCTTATGTCTACGCTGCTCGAAAAAGACCCGCTCATCTTCTCAATCCTGTCTTGCCAGGTGATGAGTAATGTCCCGACAGCTATCTTATTCTCACACTTCACAAGTGACTTTGTACCGCTCCTGCTGGGCGTGAATATCGGCGGAACAGGTACCCTCATAGCTTCTCTTGCAAGCCTCATAACCTTCAGCGAGTACAGTATACTCTATCCGAAAAAGAAATGGCATTACCTCGGTATGTTCACCCTCATCAATGTCATCTTCCTCGTTGTTATGACGTTCGCCGCAAGATTTGTATTTATGTAAATTGACAACTTAAAGCCCTTGGTGTATAATTATAATAATTGTGATTTCAGTTAAGGAGTGTACATAAATGAATGAAAATAAAAGCTCGGAAAAGTCCGGCTTCAGCTCTAAAATAGGCTTTATTCTCGCAGCAGCCGGCTCTGCTGTCGGTCTGGGAAACATATGGCGCTTCCCGTATCTCGCAGCAAAATACGGCGGTGGACTGTTCCTTATAATCTACCTCATTTTCACCGTAACCTTCGGCTTTACACTTATGCTTACCGAAACAGCAATAGGCAGAAAAACAGGTAAAAGCGTTATCGGTGCATATAAGTCAATCAATAAGAGGTTTGCACCGCTCGGCTGGCTCGCAGCCCTCGTGCCTGCTATTATTCTCCCGTATTATTGCGTAATCGGCGGCTGGGTGCTTAAGTATCTCACAGTATTTGTCACAGGAAACGGTACTGCGGCAACAGGCGACGGAAGCTTTTTCTCAAGCTTTATCGGCAACGCCGGACAGCCAACTTTATTCTTCCTCATCTATGTAGCACTTACAGCAGCAGTAGTTATGCTCGGCGTACAGAAGGGTATAGAGAAGGTAAGTAAGCTTATGATGCCGCTTCTCGTTGTGCTCACAGTAGGTATAGCGATCTATACCCTCACACTCGACGGCGCAATGGATGGACTCAAGTATTATATCCTCCCTGACTTTGACGGAATGACTGTGTCAAAGCTCCTCAAAACAATCGCAGCCGCTGTCGGACAGCTCTTCTATTCGATGTCTCTTGCAATGGGTATTATGATTACCTACGGCTCGTATATGAGAAAGGAAGACTCCCTCGAGCAGTCTGTCCGTCATATAGAAGTGTTCGATACAGCAATAGCCTTCCTCGCAGGTCTTATTATCGTGCCTTCTGTGTTCGTCTTCTCAAACGGTGACCCTGACGCACTCAAGGCAGGTCCAAGCCTTATGTTTATAACCCTGCCGAATGTCTTTGATTCAATGGCAGGCGGACAGATTATAGGAACAGTCTTCTTTGTGCTTGTCGCACTTGCAGCCCTCACTTCGTCAATTTCTCTTATGGAAACAGTAGTTTCAATCATCTGCGAAAAGTTTAAGATAAAGAGAATTCCGTGTTGCCTCATCGTCATTGCTCTTTGCGTAGCAATCGGTATGCTCTCTGTTCTCGGCTATAGCGTATGGGATACAGTAACTATCTTCGGCTACCAGCTCCTTGACTTCTTCGACTTTATAAGCAATAACATTATGATGCCGATTGTCGCATTCCTTACCTGTGTGCTTATTTCTTATGTTGTCGGAACAAAGTATATCGAGGACGAAGTAACACTCAGTCAGAAAAGATTCAAATCAAAGACACTATTTAACGTTATGATAAAGTATGTCTGCCCGATTTGTATGATAATAATCCTCGTAACACCTTTCGTTACAAAGATATAAAATTAAGAGCAGTACCATGACTTTGGTACTGCTCTTTTGGTTTTCTATTGCCTGTGAGAAGAAGCCTCCAGCTTTCTCAGTATCTTCACAGTAGGAACTATCAGTAATCCTACCGCAAGGTTTCCGCCTGCGTGAATAAAGTCCCAGGGGAGTCCCGCTATTATCCACCTTATCGTGTTTTCAAAGCTGAGCCCGTACATTATCGCCTGCGCAGGTGCATAAAGTGTCCCGAACGCAAGCCCGTGAAGTCCGCATAAAAGGGGATATACAATAGCCCCCGCCTTGTAGCTTAGCTTTTTAGGGATAAGCATCGTCAACGCCCATAATACCGCCCATATGTATAAATACGGCATCCACCATAGGTTGAAGCCTGCATATAAGCCGTTTAAAAACACATAAACGTAAATCGGTATAAGTGCCTTCGCCCTGTAAACTACCGTGTAGGATATAGTCAGCATACCCAGCAGATGTACGTTAGGAAGCCCCTCCATAAGAAGCTTTGATATAAACATAAAGCTTCCCAGCAAAGCGAAAACAACAAGCTCCCTTGTCTTTATAAATCTCTTTGTCATTATTCAGCCCTGAATTCGTATACGCTTGTTTCGTCAATGTCTGTCGAATCAACACCCGTCATTGCGTATTCTCCGTCAATGTAAAACGCCCAGTACTTTCCGTCCTTGTCAAAGTCGAGTGTGGTGCCGTTTACAGTCTTGACGTATAAGCCGAATTCTGTGTCATCACCCTCAATAAGCCCAAGCTTCGAAAGTGCATCGCCAACTGTCTTTTCGTTTGTGTTAATCGTGAAAGAAGCTGTGTTTCCGTCTGTGCCTGTAACCTCAAATACAAAGCTAGTGTCACCCTCACCGAGAACAGTGTTGTCAGTTGCCTGTGAGGAAACTAAAAGATTGTCTGAGGAAACATCGCTGTTTGCCTTTGAAGAAGTATCCTTATCTGAACAGCCCGCCATACAAACTGCCATAGCCGTGCATATTATAAAGGCAAAAATTCTTGTTTTCATATTTATTCACCACCTTGATATTCACATTATACTACTCTTTTCGCCCTTTTTCAAGTAAAAATATGCCCTGTTGCTTTTAATGAGCGAATATGATAAAATCTAATAGTAATAAATAACGGAGATGTTTTATATGTCACAAACCTTTGAAACAATTGCATATATAAGAACCGATTTCAGCGAGAAGTTCGGTATACCAAGACAAAGCGGAAGAGTCAAGGAGCTTACAGGCAGGATTGTCTTTGCGCCTCAGTACCGTAACCCCGAAGCTGTAAGAGAAATCGAAGGCTTTTCACACCTCTGGCTGATTTTTGACTTTTCACAGTCGCATAGAAGAGAGTGGTCACCAACTGTCCGCCCACCAAGACTCGGAGGTAATAAGCGTGTCGGCGTTTTCGCAAGCCGTTCGCCCTTCCGCCCTAACCCCATAGGTCTTTCCTGCGTAAAGCTCGAAAGGGTAGAGCATACCGAGAATGAAGGAACGGTGCTCGTTGTGTCAGGTGTCGACCTTCTCGATAATACGCCTATCTATGATATAAAACCGTACCTGCCATTTGCGGATTGTGTGCCGTATGCAAAGGGCGGCTATGCTGAAAAATTTGAGGATTATAAGCTCAAGGTCAGCTTTCCCGAGGAGCTTTTGTCGCAAATCCCCGAAAATAAAAGACAAGCCCTCGTAAACTGCCTGTCAGAAGACCCGAGACCTTCTTACCAGGAGGATAGCGAAAGAGTGTACAGTATGAGCTTTGCAGGCTTTGACGTGCACTTTAAGGTTCAGAATGATACCGTCTGTGTGTTTTCAGTAGAAAAGCTGTGACCGATTAATTGAGAATTCCGTCATTATTGTTGAAGGACAAAGGAGGCGAATGGCTATGGAGGATAAGGATATCGTAAAGCTCTTTTTAGAAAGAGATGAAAAAGCTATCGGGTATGCTGAGCAAAAGTATGGTACCTACTGCCGCAGTATCTCCCGTTCTATTGTCGGAACAAATGAGGATGCCAACGAGTGCCTGAACGATACCTTCCTCAGAGCGTGGAACAGCATTCCGCCGGCAAAGCCTACAAACCTCAAAGCTTACCTTGCGAAGATTATAAGAAACCTTTCTCTTGACCTGTACGACTCAAAGAATGCACAAAAGCGTGGAAACGGCGAAATGCCTGTTATCTATGATGAGCTAAGCGAGTGTATTGCATCAGAGGAAAGTGTTATCGAAAAGCTCGAAATGAGTGCCCTGACAACTGCGATAAACGACTTTTTATCAAAGCAAAAGCCAAAGCTCAGACGACTGTTTGTCAAAAGATACTGGTACGCACAAAGCGTCAAGGAGATTGCACAGTCAGAAAACGCAAGCGAAAGCTATGTCAAAATGTCCCTTCACAGACTCAGAAAAAAGCTGTCAGATTTTCTTTCAAAGGAAAGCTGGCTGTAACAAAAGGAGTGGTACTATGACGAAAGAACAAAAGCTTATGAATGCAATAGGCAATATAGATGACGAATTTATACTCGAAGCAGCAGACAAAGCACCCGCAGTAAAAAAGAAAAGCTATGTAAAATGGATAGCTCTCGCTGCCTGCCTGTGTCTCTGCGTCGGTGCAGTAGCAGTATTTGTGCTAAGAAACGGCGATAAGCCAAAAACCGCAGATGACGTCCGTTGGAGAGAAAAGTACGTGGAGATGACCTACGAGCTGTCGACTGATTCTGCCTATGAAAAGAAATGGGATGAACTCAAAATCTACGAGCAGTATAGCGAAGCAACCCTTGGCAACAATACCTATACAACCGCCGGCTGTGAGATAGAAAAATCACAGCTTGGCAAAAAGCTCTCTGTGGCAGAGCTTGTCGGCTACGATATCTACGAGGATAAGTATTATTACCTCTCATGTGAAGGCTACGAGATAACCGGTATCAATACAGAGTGTGCCGTAGCAATCGAGCTTGAAATGGATAAATTCTATGTGTACAGAAATTCAGGTTATAAGCCTGAAACACTCGGAGATTTCGTAAATGACCTCTCGCTTGAGGAAAATCTCGTCGTAGGCGGAGCAAGCTTTCTCTGGTATGACCATGAAAATGAAAAGTACCGGACAGTAGTCTTTGAAGACAGTATCGATAAGCAGAAGGTTTTCGAGATGCTCTTCTCTGACCTTGACGCACAAGCGGTCAAGGATTATGACCTGAGAAGTTTTGAGGAAGATATGGGA
>JAFQLH010000029.1 GCA_017396665.1 Oscillospiraceae bacterium
CAATCGGTGCAGTCTCACATCTCAGTATTCTGCTACCAAGACCAATAGGGGTTATGCCCCTGTCAATGCAAAGCTGTGCCTCTGATTCCTCAAAGCCTCCCTCGCTTCCGATGAATACACCTACCGACTTGCATCCGCCAAGCCCCGCCTCAGACAAGCTCCTGCCGCCCTTCTCGTAGCAGATAAGCGAAACATCATGTGTGCAAAGCTTTTCTACCGCCTCGCCTATGTCAATGATAGGGGAAACCTCAGGAATAAGCCCACGGCCCGATTGCTTTGCCGCCTCAAGCGCTATCTTTGAAAGTCGCTCACGTTTTTTCTCAAAGCTCTTGGCGTCCGGTCTTGAAACGCATCTCTTTGTCAGAACAGGCACAATCCTGCTCACACCAAGCTCAGTAGCCTTCTGTACAATAAACTCCAGCTTGTCAAGCTTCGGCATAGCCTGATATAGCACAACCTCAATGTCAGGCTCAGCAAGTGTCTTTCTTGAGGAAGAAATGTCGCATATAACCTCGCTGTCAGAAATACTGCGGATGTTTGATATATATTCTACACCGTTTTTGCACAGAATAATCTCATCGCCAAGTCTCATCCTCAGCGAGCGACCGATGTGTACCGCATCAGCTCCACGGATTACTCCGATGTCCTGTGTTATGTCATCTGTAAAAAATCTTGGCATAAAATCAGTCCTTAATTAAAGTCTGATTATATTATATAGTATAATCATGCCTTTTTCAAGTGCATTTATCCTATCAAGAATATATTGCTTTTGCAACTTGCACAAAAGTGTAGTTTTGCCCATACTTAAGTTTATAAAAAAAGATTTTATCGCACTATTGACAAGGGGAATAAAAGGTGGTATTATATATTTAGCACTCAGAGTGGTTGAGTGCTAACACTAAAGAAGGTCAAGTGCTAAAGGCGGTGAAGTAATGGACGACAGAAAGCTCAGAATACTTTCAGCAGTAATTGATGAGTATATCGTAACAGGCGAGCCGGTAGGTTCAAAAAGCATAATGGACAGAGTTAAGGCTTCTTCAGCTACCATCCGTAACGAGATGGCAGAGCTTGAAAAGCAGGGATACCTGGAACAGCCCCATACTTCAGCTGGCAGAGTGCCGACATACTTGGGATACAGACTCTATGTCGATAGCCTGCTTCAAATGAATCCGCTTTCGCAAAGTGAAATAGAGCTTATGAATTCAATGCTTCCCGACGAGTACGCCTCTGAGGAGGAGATTGTGAATTCCGCTTCTCTGGCTCTGGCTGAGCTTACAAAGTGTGCAACGGTTGTCGCAAACGCAACACCGAAATTCTCTGTTATTTCAAAGGTCGAGGTAATACCGACAGGTAAGAGAATGTACGTTATCCTTATGATAACCTCAACAGGCTCTATAAAGAATAAGGTCTGCAGATTGGAGTTTGACCTTACAAATGAACAGCTTGCCTATTTCTCAAACTTTATGCAGGAGAACTTAGAGGGAATAGAGGTCGAAGCACTTTCCGATGACCTCCTGGAAAGACTCGAAACAGCACTCGGTACCTATATGGTAACACTCTCACCGCTCGTAAACGAGATTATGAAGATGTCAAGAGAAATCTCAGCACATGAGGTCTCGTTCAATGGCGAGCTTAACCTGCTTACCTGCGACGCATTCGATAAGAATGAAATAATGTCGTTCTTTGACCGTAAGAAAGAAATCGCCGAGTTTGTCAGCGGTACCTTCAGCGGTCTCAACGTTATGTTCTCAAACGAAAAGGACGGCTTTGTAATAAGTAACTCAAGCCTTATTACCTCATCCTTCTCAAAGGGCGGAAGACAGGCAGGAACTCTCGGACTCTTGGGCCCTATGAGAATTGACTACGCAAAATATATCCCGTATCTCGAGTATTTCACCGACAGGATTACACAAATGCTGTCAAGAAGAGAGGACGACGAGGATAACTAAATACATTAAGGAGCAAGGATAATGAGTAACGAAAAAGAGCTTCTCGAAGAAGAGCTTGAAGAAATGACAGAAAAGGAAGCTGAAAATACAGCAGAGCCTCAGGAGGAAGCAAAGGCAGAAGCAAGTGAACAGCAGCCTGAGCTTACTAATGAGGAAAAGCTTGAAAAAGAGCTTTCTGAAATGAAGGATAAATACCTGCGACTTATGGCAGAGTATGATAACTACAGAAAGAGAACTGCAAAACAGCTTCTTGAGAACACACAGACAGCAAAGAGCAATACTCTGGCAGATATACTCCCTGTCTTTGATAACTTCGAAAGAGCAGCAGGTGCAGAAAGCGCCGACGAAACCTATAAGTCGGGCGTCCAGATGATTTTCAAGCAGTTTGAGGATATGCTCACAAAGCTCGGTGTCGAGGTAATCGACCCGACAGGTCAGGAGTTTGACCCTGAAATCGCAAACGCAGTAAACAGAATCGAGGATGAAAACCTCGGTGAGAATATCGTCGCACAAACCTTCCAGAAGGGCTATAAAATCGGCGATAAGGTTATAAGATACGCTATGGTAGTAGTAGCGAACTCGTAAATTCAGCTATCAATTATATGATATATATGACAGCAAGGGCTGTCGGCATTAAAGAAAGGATTTGATTATTATGGCAAAGATTATCGGTATCGACCTCGGTACAACAAACTCATGCGTAGCAGTTATGGAAGGCGGCGAAGCAGTCGTAATCCCTAACAGCGAAGGTGCAAGAACTACACCATCTGTTGTAGGTGTCTCAAAGACAGGCGACAGACTCGTAGGACAGGTTGCTAAAAGACAGGCTGTAACAAACTACGATAACACAGTTATCTCTATCAAGAGACATATGGGTAGCGACTATAAGGCTCAGATGGGCGGAAAGTCCTACACACCACAGGAGATTTCTGCAATGATTCTCCAGAAGCTCAAGGCAGACGCTGAAGCTTACCTCGGTGAAAAGGTAACAGAAGCTGTTATCACAGTTCCTGCATACTTCACAGACTCACAGCGTCAGGCAACTAAGGACGCAGGCCAGATTGCAGGTCTTACAGTA
>JAFQLH010000030.1 GCA_017396665.1 Oscillospiraceae bacterium
GGTTATAACGTCGTTGGCTTTTGCAAGTACTACATCAAGATTTGCATCGGGCACGGGAAGTATAAGCTTTCTTCCCTTTTCACGTACTGCTGTACAGTCAAAGCCAAGCTTTTCGAGCAGTCCTACTGTATCCTTTTCAAGTCTGCCTTTTGTAAGGGCTATTCTTAATGGCTTACTCATTACAGCACCTCCGTTTCGTTATCGTCTTTTCCGTCGACAACTACTATTTTCGAAATTTTATTTTCCTTTGCATATTCTCTTACTGTTTCAAGGCTGTCAAAAAGTGCGTTTTCTACGATTAATCCGCTGTCACGAAGCTCCTGAGCCTTTTTAAGAGCCTCTACTTCAAAGCCGTTTTCTGCATATACTATTGCGTCTGTCATAGGCTTTTCAGGAGTTGCTCCGTTCTTTACAAGTACCTTTGATACTGCGTCAATGTCGATTGCAAAGCCTACTGCGGGAATGTCATAGCCAAACTCTGATATGAGCTTATCATAGCGTCCGCCTGAGATTACTTCGCTTCCGTAGCCCTGAAGATATCCCTTTATGATAATTCCTGTGTAGTAGTCAGTCTTGTTTACAAGTCCAAGGTCTACTGTGATTTCTCCGTCGTTTCCGCAGATTTCAGAAGCGTCGCAGTAGATCTCCTTAAGCTCGTCAAGAATTTCCTTGATTCTCTCATCGGGCATAAGTGCTTTTGCCTTGTCGAAAACCTCTATTCCGCCGAAAAGTGCGGGAAGCTTCTTAAGTGCATTTGTAACTGAGTTGTTGCCTAATGTATCGAGAAGGTCGTTAAGTGCGGGGAAATTCTTTGTCTCGATAAGCTTTCTGATCTTATCCTTAACCTTATCTGTTACTTCAAGCTTTTTTACAAGCTCTTTGAAAATTCCGATGTGTCCCAGCTCAAGCGAGAACTTCATTCCAAAGGATTTAAGTGTGCTTACGGCTGTGGAAATTACCTCTAAATCTGCAATTTTAAGCTCTGAACCGATAAGCTCGATGCCTGCCTGTGCAATTTCATCGCTTCTTCCCTTAAGTGCGGGTTCGGTTCTGTAAACTGTCTGATTATAGTAAAGCTTCAGCGGAAGCATTGCGTCCTTAAGACGTGTTGCTACTACTCGTGCAATTGGCATTGTCGAGTCGGGACGAAGTACTAAAAGTCTGCCCTTGCTGTCTGTAAGCTTGTACAGGTTTTCCTGCGGGAAATATCTTGAATTCAGATTGAATACATCGTAGAATTCAAGGCCCGGTGTTATCATTTCGCTGTAGCCTCTGCTTTTGAATATTCTGTGGAGCGAGGCTTCAGTATTTCTTCTTATTATACACTCCTCAAAAAGAAGGTCTTTCGTACCTTCGGGAGTTATCAGGTCATAATTTTTCATAAGTACCTCCCAATTATATAAACGCTTTAGTCTGCTAACATAATAACATATTACTACAATGAAGTCAAGCTAAAAGAAGGACATTTGTGTAGAATCGGGTAAATCACCAAAAGCTCCTATAGTTTTCAACACTTCTATTGTTGTTTTTGACGCACCACTCTGTTGCTGGAATTCCTCTATTGAAATAAAGCCTCCCTGCTGAGCCGTTTCGTATATTCCTTTTGCAGCACTTTCTCCTACTCCTGAAATTGCCGCAAAGGGAATTCTTATCTTTCCGTTCTCTATCAGATACTTTACTGCGTGGGATTTGTAAAGATCTACAGGCAGGAATTCATATCCTCTGGAAAGCATTTCGTTTGTTATAAGAAGTATATCGTGAAGATCGCTTTCCTTTTTTGTGCGGTCGTTTCCAAGTGCTTCAAGCTCTTCTATTCTTGCTCTTACCGCTGTCTTGCCCTTTACTGCAAGGTCTGCGTCAAAGTCTTCTCCTCGTACTGTGAAGAATGTTGCGTAGAATTCAAGGGGCTTGTAAAGCTTGAACCAGCCCAGCTTTATTGCTGCGATTACGTATGCTGCCGCGTGCGCCTTCGGGAACATATATTTGATCTTCAGACAGCTCTCGATATACCAGTCGGGTACGTTGTTTGCCTTGAGCATTGCTATGGTCTCTTCATCAAATATCTTGCTCGCCTTTCCCTTTCGGGTGAACTCCATAATCTTGAATGCCTTGGCGGGCTCGACTCCCTTGTAGATAAGGTATGTCATAATACTGTCACGTGTTCCGATAACTTCGGAAATTGTACAGATGTTATTGTCGATAAGGTCCTTGGCATTTCCGAGCCATACGTCTGTTCCGTGAGATAATCCCGAAATCTGCAGAAAATCACTGAATTTCGTAGGCTTTGCGTCAAGAAGCATCTGGATTGTAAAGCCTGTTCCCATTTCAGGGATTCCCAGACTTCCTGTCTTGCAGTATATCTCCTCAGGAGTTACTCCCAGTACGGAAGCGTCTGTGCACATTTTGATTACCTGTGGGTCTGCTCCCGGAACGTCTTTGATTTTTATACCTGTAAGGTCCTCAAGATGCTTGTAAAGTGTGGGTACAACGTGTCCCAGCTCGTCAAGCTTCAGTATTGTATCGTGAAGCGAATTGAAGTCAAAATGGGTTGTGATGATCTCAGAATCTGCAGAGTCTGCAGGGTGCTGAACAGGTGTAAAATCATACACATCATAATCCGAGGGAACTACTACCATTCCTCCGGGGTGCTGTCCTGTTGTTCTTTTAATTCCTGTACAGCCTATTGAAAGACGGTTCATTTCCGCATTATTGAGAGTTATATTGCGCTCCTCGCAGTATTTCTTTACGTATCCGTATGCGGTTTTGTCAGCAACTTCGGAGATCGTTCCCGCTTTGAACACGTTGGATTTTCCGAAAAGTTCTTCGGTATATCTGTGGGCGTAGAACTGATACTCGCCTGAGAAGTTAAGGTCGATATCGGGAGCCTTGTCGCCGTCAAAGCCAAGGAATGTTTCAAAGGGAATGTCGTGGCCTTCACGTATCATATCTGTTCCGCAGTCGGGACAGTCTTTAGGTGGAAGGTCGAAGCCTGAGCCGTATTTACCGTCA
>JAFQLH010000031.1 GCA_017396665.1 Oscillospiraceae bacterium
AGCCGAATATCATTCCGCCCTGTTTTCTTCTTCTTGCGTAAATTTCACCGCCGTGCGCCTTTATGACAGACGAGCAGACCGACAGGCCTATTCCCATCGAATGCTTCTTCCTGTCCGAGCTGTGCTTTGATGACATTCCCGAGCCCTCGAAAATAGTTTCAAGCCTTTCGGGTGAAATACCGCAGCCGTTGTCCTTTACCTCAAATACTACCTTGTCTTCACTTTCCGACACGTCAAGCGAAAGCTCTGTCATTCCCCTTGCGTGCTCAACCGCATTGTCAAGAAAGTTCATAAGAACCTGCTCTATAAGCATTCCGTCGGCTGATACAACTATAAAATCCTGCGGCATTGAATGCTTAAGCCTTACCGACGGGCGGGATTTTGAAAACTTTTCGAGGACCGATGCGACAAGCTCCTCCACAACGACCGAGCCCTTTGACAGCTCAACGCTCTTGTCACCCTCAATTCTTGTGACAGACAAGAGATTCTCAACCATTCGTATAAGCCACATAGCGTCCGATTTAACTCCGCCAAGCATTTCTATCTTCTGCTCGTCAGAAAGTGCGTCCCAGTTTTCGCTGACCGTTGAAACCGAGCCGTATATCGAGGTGAGCGGTGTTCTGAGGTCGTGGGAAATGGCTCTTAAAAGGTTCGCCCTCATTTTCTCCTTCTCAGCCACAAGCTTTACATCCTTCTGTGCCTTGACTATTGTGACAAGGGCGCTTGTAACAGTTGTTACTACTATCATGACAACCGCCGAGAGTATGTTTTCTAAAACTGAAAAATCGAACTCAAACATCGGGAAGGTGAACGCATAATTTACGGCAAGCACGCTCACAAGTGCGGCGGCTATTCCGTAAAAGTATCTGTCTGTGACAATTGCGACAACAAACACCGCCAGCGTAAACACCAGCGATATGTGTGCACCCATATCAAGACGCTTGTCAAGAAACAGACTCACCAAAAAGCATACTGCGAGTATCAGCAGGGTAAGTCCTGCGTTTTTTAAAAACCTTCTGAGCTTCTTTCTGTCATTCAAGCTTGCTCACTCCCTTTGTATTTCTTATTCTATTATAACATACTTGCGGCTAAGTGTCAGCAAAGATTTTTAATAACCCTCGACTTCGCAAGGTCTCCCCGAAAGCTTGCATATAAATGGCCCCCTGTTTTCAGAGAACTTTAATTGTTTTATTATTCTGCCGACTTTTGCTTTGTGTAGTACACCGCAAAATAAATAGCCCCCTGTTTCCGGAGGGCTTTTCTTATTCTTATATCTCTTTTCAATCGTGCCGACAGACTATCTTTCGTTTCGCAGAAAGTAGGTTTGTCTGTCGGCACGGTTAAAAAACATATGTTATCCTTGTCGATTTACCTTCGGAAATCCCCAACTGTGCGAGATAGCCACGATAGTTTACACATAAAAAAGCCCCCCTTGAGGGGGGCTAAGCAAACTATATGTCCTCAGAAACTTATCTGGGGGGTCACATCGGGTCCAGCATTATTTTGTCTGACTTTATCTCTTTTCAATCGTGCCGACAGACTATCTTTCGTTTCGCAGAAAGTAGAGGGAGGCACAATTGCCACCGCCGGCTCGGCGGGCTGGTTATTTGCAGTAGCTTTCGATGTATCTGTCAATACAGGACTGAATGATTTCCTTAGCTCTTTCAGCGCCCTGGATTTCGTCGATAACAGTATCCTTGCCTTCAAGCTGCTTGTAAACAGAGAAGAAGTGCGACATCTCGTCGAAAATATGCTTCGGGAGCTGTGCTATGTCAGTATACAGATTATATGTCGGGTCCTCTGTCGGAACGCAGATAATCTTTTCGTCAGCGGCACCGTTGTCGCTCATTGCAATAACACCTATCGGCTTGCACTTGACAAGTGAAAGCGGAACAAGTGTCTCAGAGCAGAGCATAAGAAAATCGAGCGGGTCGCCGTCCTCTGCGTAGGTTCTTGGAATAAAGCCGTAGTTTGCAGGATAGTGAGTTGATGTGTGAAGAATTCTGTCCATATTCAGAAGACCTGTCTCCTTGTCAAGCTCGTACTTTATCTTTGAGCCCTTCGGAATCTCAACAACCGCTGTAAACTCGCTGCTCTTAACTCTCTTTGGTGAAATATCATGCCATATGTTCATCTTTCATTACCTCCATATCGGTTTTTCTTTTTTATCATATGAATAATATTGCCACTTGGGACAATATATATCAGTAGAAGCTTTTTGGTGTCCGCAAAAGTGGACACGTTTCGACAAGCTCCGCTTTTCTGTCCAATCAATTGTACACACAATATGCTATTATATAATTGAGGGAAGGACAAAAGGAAAAGAAATCTTAAGACAAAAGGAGAACTAACTATGGAAATTACACTTTGTATTATCGCACTTTGTATCATAAGCGTCTGCTCATTCCACGCATTTTTACAGGAGCTTGCCGACAGGGCAGAAGAAAAACGCCGCCTTGAAGCACAGCTTGAAAAGATACGCTCATTCGAGATGTCGCAGGCATCGGCTGAGAGCCTGCCTGACATAACAGTTGCCTGAGCTTCCCTCACAGGCATATTATACTCCATTGCATTTTCAAAATCAATACCTTTACATTTTGATTTGGAGATACTGACAAAAGAAAAGGCTGAACGAAGTATTTTTTCGTTCAGCCCGTTTTTGTTACTTAATATTAGAGAGAAGCAAGCTTTGAGAACTGCTCCTTGAGTGCAGGATAGATTTCTCTGTAAAGCTTATAGTAGCTCTCGTACTGAGGAACTCTTACTGCGTCAGGTGTCTGCACCTTGTCAGCCTTTACAACAGCCTCGCAAGCCTGTGGAACAGATGAGTATATGCCTGCTCCAACGCCTGCTAGGAGTGCAACGCCGAGTGCAGGGCCTTCCTTAGAAGCAACTGTCTTTACAGGGCAGTTGTACAGGTCAGCGAGCATAGAGCGCCACAGCGGAGATGTTCCGCCGCCGCCGCAAGCCATCATATCGGAAACGTCGATGTTCATTTCTCTGAACACCTCAACGCAATCTCTGAGTGAGTATGAAACGCCTTCGAGAACAGCTCTGAGCATTTCCTTCTTTGTGTGCATTGCGGAGAGACCGAAGAACACGCCTCTTGCGTCAGGGTCGAGGTGAGGAGTTCTTTCTCCCATGAGATATGGAAGGTAGAGAAGTCTGTTAGCGCCGACAGGAACTGTTTCAGCCTGCTTGTCCATGAGGTAGTACTCGTCAACTCCCATATACTTTGCAGTTTCCTTTTCAGCGTTGCAGAAGTTATCTCTGAACCACTTGAGTGAAAGGCCTGCGCCCTGTGTAACGCCCATTACGTGCCAAGCGCCCGGAACTGCTGCACAGCAGGTATGTACTCTGCCCTTAGGGTCGATAGAAATCTTTGAGGTATGTGCAAAAACAACGCCCGATGTACCGATTGTTGTGAAAGCCTTTCCGTCGGTTGCAACGCCTGTACCGATAGCTGCTGCGGCATTGTCGCCTGCACCGCCGACAACGATTGTTCCTTCAGCAAGACCTGTGAGGTGAGCCATCTCCTTGGTTACCTGACCGGTAACCTCGCAGGACTCGTAAACCTTGCCGAGAAGTGACTTGTCGATAGAAAGCTTTGTAAGAACCTCGTCAGACCAGCAACGGTTTGCAACGTCGAGAAGCTGCATACCTGAAGCATCGGAAACTTCAGTTGCGAACTCGCCTGTGAGGATATATCTCAGGTAGTCCTTAGGCAGAAGAATGTGAGCACACTTTTCGTAAATCTGCGGCTCGTTGTTTCTTACCCAGAGAATCTTAGCTGCAGTCCAGCCTGTGAGGGCAGGGTTTGCAGTAATTTCAATGAGCTTTTCTCTGCCGAGGATAGCGTTCATTTCGTCAACCTCGTTTGCAGTTCTCTGGTCGCACCAGATGATAGAGTTTCTTAATACCTCGCCGTCCTTGTCGAGCATAACAAGACCGTGCATCTGACCTGAGATACCTACGCCCTTGATATCCGCATTGTTTACACCGCTCTGTGTGATAACGCACTTGAGGGTATCAATCATAGCATTCTTCCAGTCGATTGGATTCTGCTCTGCATAGCCGTTCTTTGGCTGGTACATAGGATACTCGATTGTCTTTGAAGCAATCACCTTTCCGCTTTCGTCAAAAAGCACAGTTTTGGTACCGCTTGTACCACAGTCAACGCCTATAATATAAGACATTTCAATTCACCATTCCTTATTTTAATTTATTCAAGCGGACGAGAAAGCGTAATTGCCAGAATGTCGTCTGCCGATGGGTTCTTAACATAATAGTTTGTTGTTTCGACAGGTCTGTAGACACCGTCGTCGCCGAGCTGTCTTGTTACAACCGAGCGGACACGCTGTCCCTCGTTGTACGCCTTCACCTGGTCGGCAAGGTCAAAGGTCTTTTTGAAAAGCTCCTTATCGTCGGGGTGCATTGTCATTGAGCCGTGTTCGATAAGCTCGCTGTACACGCCTGTTGACGGACAGGACTGAGTTGAAAAATGCTCATACGCCATCATATAGAAGCTGTTTCTTGAAAGGTTGCTCATAATAATGAGCGGATACCTGCGGAACACGACGTCAAGCAGAAGCTGTGTAGCACTTGCAGGTGCCTGTGTAACGAGGATATCCTCGCTCTGCGTTTCGTGGCAGGTATAAAGGAGCGACATAAAGCTTTCCGCTGACATAGGCTTTGCAAACAAGAAGCCCTGGATAAGCTCACAGCCACAGGTTCTCAAAAATCCGAGCTGCTCCTTTGTTTCGACGCCCTCAGCGACAGTTGTAAGCTTGAGACGGTGGGCAAAGTCAAATATACTCTCTAAAACTATTCTTTCCTTTTCGTTCTCGCAATTGCCGCTCAGGAGAGACTTGTCGATTTTGAGCACACTTGCAGGGACGTCCTTTACAAAGTTAAGCGAGGAAAGTCCGCTTCCGAAGTCGTCGATTGACGCTCTGAAGCCTGCGCCTCTTATTCCCTTTACAAACTCGATAACCTTGTCGCCTTGTGCTGCGAGGGCAGACTCGGTTATTTCGATTTCAATCATTTTATGGTCGATGCCGTAGCCGTCAACAACTCCGCAGAGCTTTTCAGCAAAGCCCTCCTCGTTCGTATGGAGTCTTGAAAAGTTTACAGACACGGGGACGTGCTTTGCATCACCAGAAAGCTTCGTTTTAAGAAACTCACAGACCTTGTTGAGAACGTACCAGTCAAGCTCTGTCACAAGCCCTGTTTCTTCGAGCAGGGGGACAAACTCGGCAGGAGAAGCAATTTCTCCGTTGTCGCATCTCCATCTTGCGAGCGCCTCAGCTCCTGCTATCTTACTTGAAATTGCGTCATACATCGGCTGAAAGAAGACAAGTATATCGCCACTTTCACACGCCTTTACAAAACGGCTTCCGAGGTTTTCCTTGTTAAGTCCCAGACTCATACCTTCCCCTCTTTTCTGTCTTCATTTTATTTATTAATCGGTGCAACCTGCCGTGCGGTCAGATTTTACTGAAATTCCTTCCGTGACAATTGCGACCAGCCTTAAACGTTTACAAGAAAATTATACTACAATACAAACGAAGTGTCAATCGTATTCTGATAAATTTGGCACCTTGTGATTGCTTCTGCCCGCCAACTGTGGTATACTTAGTACAGTATCACAAGGCAGGTGAAGATAATTGGCGGGAGAAAACGCAAGACGCATTATTCTTGATGAAACCGACTCTACAAATTCCTACGCAAAGAGGCTGATATCAGGTGGCTTTGAGGGCGAGGCTGTTATAACTGCGAAGCGTCAGACGGCAGGCAGGGGCAGGCAGGGAAAGTCCTTCTACTCACCCGGTGGCACGGGGCTTTATTTGTCCGTAATTCTCCGCCCCGACGCAAACGACGGACAGTTTACCTTACTGACGGCTGCGACTGCGGTTGCAGTTTGTGAGGCGATTGAGGAACACACAGCTCTTGTGCCCGAAATTAAGTGGGTTAATGACATATACATCGGTGACAGAAAGGTCTGCGGTATTCTCTGCGAGTCGGTGTTCAGAGATGGCAGGCTCGACGCTGTTGTAGCAGGCATAGGCATAAACCTCACAACAACCGATTTCCCCCCTGAGCTCGACGCTGTGGCAGGCTCGCTCGGCTTTGACAAGGACTCCGAAGCTCTCACCCGCTCTATCGCAGGCAGGCTCTTTGAGCTGTGCGACAGCCTCTCAGACCGAAGCTTTATGGAGTACTACCGCTCTCATTCCTGCGTCATCGGCAAGGATATAACCTTCACCGACGCAGGCGTTACTTACAGGGCCCGTGCCCTGTCTATAGACGACGGCGGCGGACTACGGGTTTCTCTCCCAAACGGTCAGCAAAAATTACTCTCCGGCGGAGAAATCTCCCTGCGCTTAAAATAACCCTCGGATACAAGCTTTTATATGTATCTGTCGGGGGAAACCTTTCTGAAGAAAGTTTATCCCCCGAACCCCCTTACAAAGACTTCTAATATAATTTCAGCCCCATAGGGTGTACATCACAAAGCAGAGAATTTAAAATCTGTTCTCTTCCGGTGCATACCCTATGGGGCTGAAATTTATAATAAAAGTTTTAGGAAAGGAGTTTGAGGAATAACCCTTTTTCAAAAGGGTTTTCCTCAATAGAAACGTACAAAGCCTGTATCCGAGGGTTATTCTTTGCCGTAGATTTTATCAATCATGATTTGTCTATTCTGTTCAAAGTCTATACCGAGGACAGCCATACCGTTAATTCTCATATTCCAGAAGTAACCGTCGGCAGGGATTCTGAGCTCTGTTCTGTCATACGAGAGGTAGCTTACCGAATCGAGAATGAGGTCTAAGAGCTCGCCCTTGGTAAAGTCGGTGGTGATAAGCGGGAGGATGACATCGAGGCTGTCGGACAGCTCAAACACACTCAAGCCCTTGGCACTTTTGAATATCTCCTCTAACACTCTTCTTTGTCTCTGGGTTCTTTCGAAGTCGGCATTTCCGACATATCGTATTCTTGAATAAGCGAGTGCCTGTCTGCCGTTGAGCTTGTATTTTCCGCCCTTTTCGAGCAGCCCGTCTTCTCTGTCGAAGCCGTTCAAAACATTGATTTCCTTAAGGTAGCTGTTCAGTGTTGAAATCTCATTATCCTTAACCTCGATTTCAACTCCGCCGACAGCGTCAACGACCTTGACGAACGAGGTGAAGTCGACCTGTACAAACTTATCTATTCTTATACCGAAGTTCTGCTCGATTGTCTGAATAAGCAGGTCTGCACCGCCGAAGGCGTAGGCGGCATTGATTCTGTTGTTATACTTGCCGGGGATTGAGAGGTAGATATCTCTCATGATAGAGGTCATAACGATTTCCTCTGTCTTCTTATTAATAGAAACAAGAATCATCGAGTCACTTCTGCCACGGTAGTCGCTTGTTCTGGCGTCAGTGCCGATAAGCAGGACATTGAGCACATCGTCCGAGAATTTAAGCTCTGTTGCCTGCTGCTTGAGCTCCTCAAGGTTCTTGTTGATTTCGTCCTCAAGGCTGTCTATTTCCTGCTTCGGTGAGTCAGGCTCGTTGTTCGGGTTTTCGACCTCAGGCGGTTCTTCGTAAATCGACTCATACACCGAGTTGTCGTACTCTCTGTCAACGAGATTCATCTTGTCGAGCTTTGTCATAATAAAAATAAGCGCTCCGCCTGCGAGAAGCAGCAAAACTGCGAGGAATATAAGTATTCCCACGATAACCTTTTTGCGAAGCGACCACTTCTTCTTTTCCTTCTTTTCCTTTTCCACAAGGCACACTCTCCTTTTGAACAAACTCCTTGCCCGTATATTATACCACCCTTTGCCTGTCCTTGTCAATTTCTATGAAAAACGCTCGGTTTGTTTGTCACATATATTTATTTTCGTCATTGACATAAGTCACACAATTGATTATAATTATACTTGATAATATTAAGCTGTTATCGGTATTTTAACATCGGAGGATATAGATATGCAGAACAAGGTTACACTCGTAATTATGGCAGCCGGTATGGGAAGCAGATTCGGCGGCGGCATAAAGCAGCTCGCACAGGTTGGCCCTAACGGCGAAATCATCATGGACTACTCAATCTACGACGCAATCAAGGCAGGCGTAGACAAGATTGTGTTCATTATAAGACACGATTTTGAGGAGCAGTTCAAGGAGCTTATCGGAAACAGAATTTCAAAGCTTGTTGAAACAGAGTATGTTTACCAGGAGCTTGATATGCTTCCTGAGGGCTTTTCCGCAGAGGGCAGACAGAAGCCTTGGGGCACAGGTCACGCAATCCTTTGCTGCAAGGGAAAGGTAAACGAGCCTTTCATCATCATCAACGCTGACGACTTCTACGGCGCACAGGCATACAAGATGCTTGTTGACTTTTTAAGAAACAAGGATGACAACCTCGACGTTGGTATGGCGGGCTTTATCCTCAAGAACACTCTTTCAGACAACGGCACAGTAACAAGAGGCGTTTGCACACTTGATGAAAAGGATATGCTCAGAAGCGTTACCGAGACCTACGACATTATCCGTGAGGGCGACGGAATCATCCGCTCACAGAAGACAGGCGAGGTTCTCTCTGACGACGCTGTTGTATCAATGAATATGTGGGCTTGTACACCTGCTTACATTGACGCTCTTGAAGTAAAGTTCACAGAGTTCCTCCAGAATCTCGGCGGAGATATGAAGAAGGAGTTTTTGCTCCCTATCGTTACAGAAGAAATGCTCGGCAAGGGTGAGGCAACAGTCAAGTGCTTCAGGTCTGACGACAAGTGGTTCGGCGTAACCTACGCTGAGGACAAGCAGCTTTTCATTGACTCTATTGCAAAGCTTATCGAAGAGGGAAAGTATCCAAGAGATATTGCATAACAATAAAATAAAATCGGCTCTGTCGGAAGGTATTACTCCGGCAGAGCCTCTTTTATTATGGAACTATACTTTAAGCACCGATTTTACGGAATTTTTCATATCTCTGAGCCAAAAGCTCCTCTGTTGTCATAAGCTCCTTTTCGGCAATCTCAGACAAAATGAAGTTCTTGAGCTCTGTGCAGATTTCCTCTGCGTTTCTGTCCTGCTCGTCTATTACCTTGTCGATAACACCGAAGCCGTAGAGGTCCCGGGAGGTAAGTCTGAGCGCATTTGCTGCCTCAGGTGCTTTGGAGGAATCCTTCCAGAGAATACTTGCACAGCCCTCAGGTGAGATTACCGAGTAGATTGAGTTTTCGAGCATTACAACCGTATCGCCTACGCCGAGTGCGAGAGCGCCGCCGCTTCCGCCTTCGCCGACGATAACAGAGATGATAGGAGTCTTTAGCCCCATCATTTCAAAAAGATTTTCGGCAATCGCTTCGCCCTGCCCTCTTTCCTCTGCGTCTATTCCGCAGTATGCTCCTGAGCTTCCGATAAAGCAGATTACGGGGCGGCGGAACTTCTCCGCTTCCTTCATAAGTCTGAGTGCCTTACGGTAGCCCTCAGGTGTAGGACAGCCGAAATGTCTTTTCATTCTTTCTTCGATTGTTGCGCCTCTTTCCATTGCGATAACTGTAACAGGCTTGTCATTGATAAAGCCGATACCCGAAACGATAGCGGCGTCGTCGCCGTAACGTCTGTCGCCGTGAAGCTCAACAAAGTTGTCAACCATTCTGCCTATATAATATCCGCCCATAGGACGATGTGAATCTCTTGCCGCCTGAACTCTGTTGTAGGCGGTAACAGTCTTTCTTGCCATTATAATACCTCCTACGAAGACTTTGCTCTTTTTCTTCCGTAGGCGTGAACCTTCAGAATATTTGTGAGCGTGAACTTGAGTCTCCTTCTGTCCTCGATTACGTCAACAAAGCCGTGCTCCATAAGGAACTCTGCCCTCTGGAAGCCTTCAGGAAGCTTTTCGCCTGTTGTCTGCTGGATAACTCTTGCTCCGGCAAAGCCGACAAGTGCGTTAGGCTCGGCAATGATGATGTCGCCCTGCATAGCAAAGCTTGCTGTAACGCCGCCTGTTGTAGGGTCTGTGAGAACTGTTACATAGAGATTTCCGCTGTCGCTGTGCTTCTTTGCCGCACCGCTGACCTTTGCCATCTGCATAAGAGAGAATATTCCCTCCTGCATTCTTGCACCGCCCGATGTAGTAAAGCCTACGACAGGGAGTCTTTGCTTTGTAGCTGTTTCAAAGAGTCTTGTAATCTTCTCGCCTACGATAGTACCCATTGAGCCCATCATAAAGTTTGAGTCCATTACAAATATTGCACAAGGGCATGAGCCTATTTCACAGGTTCCGCAAACAACAGCCTCGGAAATTCCGCTCTGCTTCTTGGCGTCCTTGAGCTTTTCCTTGTAGCCGGGGAAGTCGATAGGATTTGCGTTTCCCAAATCCTTGTCAAGCTCCTTGAAGCTTCCCTTGTCTGCAACAAGGGCTATTCTTTCCATAGCACCCATACGCATATATGTGCCGCATTCGGGGCATATCATAAGGTTTTCTGCGAGCTCCTCGCCCGATATATGAGCACCGCACTTCTTACAGTCTCTCGGAGCAGGTGTCTTACCCTTTCCGAAGCCGAGTAATTCGATAATGTTCATTTGCGTTACCTCCGACTACTTGCCTGTAACAGCAAAGGAAAACTCCGCTGTCACGCATACCTTTCCGTTTACTCTGCCAACGCCCTTTGCGAAATAGAAAGGCTCTCTGACCTTTGTTATCTCGCATTCAGTTTCAAAGGTGTCGCCCGGCTGTACAGGGCTTTCGAACTTCACCTTGTCAAGACCTGTGAAGAAAGGCAGGGTGCCCTCCTTCATCTCGTCCTTAAGGCATACGCACACCGACTGCGCAAGTATCTCGCAGAGAATAACACCCGGAACGACCGGCTTTTCAGGGAAGTGTCCCTTTAAGAAAAACTCGTCGCCTGTTATATACTTCTTGCCGTAAGCCTTGCCGTCAATAAGCTCCGCCTCGTCGATAAGGAGCATATTGTCCCTGTGCGGAAGTATCTTCTTGATTTCTTCTATGTTCATCTTCTGCCCTCTTATCTGTCAACCTTTGCAAAGCCGATGCAGGCGTTGTGTCCGCCGAAGCCGAGTGATGCTGAAAGTGAAAGCTCTATGTCGGCCTTCTTTGCAACGTTTGGTGTACAATTGATGTCACAAGCCCCGTCAGCTTCCTTGTAGTTGATTGTCGGAGGAACGATTCCCTCACGAAGCGCCATAATTGAAGCGATAGCCTCGATTGCACCTGCTGCACCGAGAAGGTGGCCTGTCATAGACTTTGTGGAGCTTAAGTTAATCTTATAGGCATCCTCGCCAAGAACATTCTTGAGAGCCTGTGTTTCAGTCTTGTCGTTCATTGGTGTGCTTGTGCCGTGAGCGTTGAAGTAGATGCTTTCAGGCTTGACCCTGATGTCACCGATACAATCCCTGATTGCCTTTGCCGAATAGGTAGCCTCAGGGTCAGGAGCAGTAACGTGGTGTGCGTCACAGGTGCTTCCGTAGCCTACTACCTCAGCATAGATTGTAGCGCCTCTCTTGACTGCGTGCTCGTATTCCTCGACGATAAGTGCACCGGCACCCTCGCCCATTACAAAGCCGCATCTGCGCTTGTCAAAAGGAATAGAAGCTGCGTCCTTGTCCTGTGACTCGCAAAGTGCCATACAGTTATCAAAGGCTGCGATAGAAAGCTTAGTGATAGCAGCGTCAACACCGCCTGCTATAATAGCGTCAGCATAACCGCCCGCAATTGTTCTGTAAGCCTCTCCGATAGCTGTTGTACCTGTAGCGCAGGCAGTTGATACACAGATGCAAGGGCCGTTTGCCTTAAACTTAATAGCAATGTTTCCTGCCGCCATATTAGGAATCATCTTAGGAATAAACAGCGGAGAAACTCTTGCAGGGCCTCTGTTGTTGAGGTTGTTTGTTTCAGCGATAAATGTTTCAAAGCCACCGATACCTGAGCCGTAGTACACACCGAAGCGTGAAGAATCCACATTGCCCTCGATACCGCTGTCTGCAACTGCCTGTGAAGCAGCCGCAACTGCGTACTGTACAAAGCGGTCGGACTTTCTTACCTCCGCCTTGTCCATATAGAGACTTGCGTCGAAGTCCCTGACCTCAGCGGCAAGCTTTACCTTGAGGTCCTCTGTATCAAATCTTGTTATAAGGTCGATGCCGTTCTTACCGTCCTTGAGGCTCTGCCAGAAGTCAGCAACGTTGTTGCCTACCGGTGTAACTGCGCCAAGACCTGTTATTACAACTCGTTTCATCCAAAAAACTCCTTCCCGTCTGATATGCTACATTGCGAGTCCGCCGTCGATACGGATTACCTCGCCTGTGATGTAGTCAGACGCTTCGTCTGCCAGAAAGGCAGCAAGATTTGCAACATCCTCTGTTTTACCCAGACGCTTAAGAGGTATTGCCTTTAAGAATTCCTCCTCGCTTCCGAGCTCCTTTGTCATATCTGTCATTATAAAGCCCGGTGCGATTGCGTTACAGCATACATTCTTTCCGCCAAGCTCCTTTGCTACCGCCTTTGTAAGACCGATAACACCTGCTTTTGATGCGGAATAGTTGGACTGACCTGCGATGCCTGAAAGTCCCGATACTGATGAGATGTTTATAATCTTTCCCTTTTTCTTTCTTATAAAGCCTCTTGCGCACACCTTTATCATATTGAAGGTGCCCTTGAGGTTTGTGTCAACGACCTTGTCAAAGTCCTCCTCGCCCATCATAACGAGAAGGTTGTCCCTTGTTACGCCTGCGTTGTTCACGAGAATGTCAACACCGCCAAGGTCTGCTGTTATCTGCTTTACTGTTTCAGTACAAGCGTTAAGGTCAGCAACGTCGCACTTATAGGCAAAAGCCTTTACGCCGTATTCTGAAATGATGCTTTCCTTTACTGCCTGTGCCTTGTCCTCGCTTCCGCAGTAGATGATTGCAACGTCTGCACCCTGCGAAGCAAGCTTTCTTGCGACTGAAGCACCGATGCCTCTTGACGCTCCTGTTACAACAGCAACCTTTCCGTTAAGCATCGTCCTTCACCGCCTTTACAGTTTCGATAAGCGACTGCTCGCTGTCAACAGCGTACACGTTCGCTTCCTTTGAAATCTTCTTGATAAGACCGCAGAGCATCTTACCTGCGCCGACCTCGATGAAATCAGTATATCCGTCGGCAATCATATTCTCGATTGTTTCCTGCCATCTTACAGGACTTCTCATCTGGTTTCTGAGCATTGAAGCGACATCTTCCTCATAAGGCTTTGCTGTATAGTTTGCGTATACAGGCACGCTTGTCTTTTCAAAGCTCATATCCTTGAGATACTCATAAAACTTCTCTGATGCTTCCTGCATAAAAGGTGAATGGAACGCAGCACTTACTGCAAGCGGAACACATCTTCCGCCAAGCTCCTTGACAGCTCCCTCGAAAGCGGGGAAGCTTGCCTTAAGTCCCGAAACTACCGTCTGTCCGGGGCAATTGAAGTTTACCGCATAGAGCTTTTGAAAGTGCTTTGCTGTTTCCTCGACAGTCTTGCTGTCAAGCCTCAGTACAGCCGCCATTGAGGTATCGTTCTTACCTGCCGCCTCGCCCATAAGCTCGCCTCTCTTTGAGACAATCTTAAAGCCGTCGAGCTTTGAATAAGCTCCGGCATACGCAAGTGCCGCAACCTCACCGAGTGAAAAGCCTGCTACTGCGTCTGCATAGATGCCCATTTCATTGAGCGAAATTGCCGCAGCAAGCTCCACGAGGTAAAGGCAAGGCTGTGTATTCTCGGTAGCCTTGAGCTCCTCGTCTGTTCCCTCAAACGACTGTCTTAATGTTCCCTCTCTGAGCTTTTCAGCCTGAGTATATAATTCCTTTGCGCCCTTTCCCATATCGTAAAGCGACTTTCCCATACCGCTGTACTGAGCGCCCTGTCCTGAAAACACAAATGCTATCTTACCCATTTTGCAGCTCCATTCAAAATATCTTCTGCCTGTGCAAAGATTTCCTCTATCATTTCCTTTGCGGGCTGTTCCTTGTTTACCATACCCGAAATCTGTCCTGCGAGGAAGCAGCCTCTCTTTTCGTCGCCGTCAACAACAGCGGCTCTGAGAGTTCCTACCGCCATCTGTTCAAGCTCCTCGTCTGAGATGCTTGAATATTCAGCCTTTGCATAGGCTCTTGAGAACGGCGACTTGATGCTTCTTACAGGGTGACCGAGTCTTTTACCTGTCATAATTGTTGATGTATCAGATGCCTTGAGGACCTTATCCTTGTAGGCACGGCTTATTGTACACTCGTGTGCAACGAGGAATCTTGTGCCCACCTGAACGCCCTGTGCACCCAGCATAAGTGCCGCAGCAACTCCTCTGCCGTCGGCAATTCCGCCTGCGGCGATTACCGGGATTTTAACTGCGTCGCAAACCTGCGGTACGAGCGCCATTGTAGTAAGGTCACCGACGTGGCCGCCCGACTCTCCGCCCTCTGCAATAACTGCGTCAGCTCCGCTTCTTTCACAGAGCTTTGCAAGTGCGGCTGACGGAACAACAGGGATAACCTTTATCCCTGCTTCCTTCCACATTGGAATGTATCTGTCGGGATTGCCTGCGCCTGTTGTAACAACTGCGACCTCCTTTCTTACGAGAAGTGCAGCAATTTCGTCGATGTTTTCGCCTCTGAGCATAATGTTTACGCCAAACGGCTTGTCAGTCAGAGAAAAAGCCTTGTCTATCTCTGCTTCAAGCTGTGTGACATTTCCGCTTGCCGCAGTTATAATACCAAGACCGCCTGCGTTTGACACAGCTGCTGCAAGCGTTGCATCCGAGATATGCGCCATACCGCCCTGGAAAATGGGGTACTGTATGCCGAGCATATCGCAAATTGTGGTCTTAATCATATTTTTCTACCGCCTTTTGACTTATGCGAGCTTGCTGTCGATGTAAGCTACGAGGTCAGCTACAGACTTACCGGCCTCAGCAGGCTTGATTTCTACGCCGAATTCGTCTTCCATTTCCATCATGATTTCAACTGTGTCGAGTGAGTCAACACCGAGGTCAGCAAATGTTGTTGCCTCTGAGATTTCGTTTTCGTCCATTTCGAGATGCTGTGCTAAAAGTGAGATTACCTTTTCGAGTGTCATAGTGATTTCCTCCGCTTAATTTAAATTTTGTTTTTTACCATTTTATAATACAAGCAGCGCTTGAAAGTCCGCCGCCGAACGCACAGAGAGCTACTATATCGCCACGCTTGAGCTTACCTGATGCGTGGAGCTCCGCAAGTGCTATCGGAACGCTTGCTGCCGAAGTATTACCGTACTTTTCGATGTTCACAAAGAACTTTTCCATTGGGATTTTAAGCTTCTTTGAAGCAAACTCAATAATTCTGATATTTGCCTGGTGAGTTACGACGTGGTTAATCCGGTCGAGTGTTATACCCGCCTTTTGTGCGACCTCCTTTACATCCCTTGCGATTCTTCCTACCGCAAACTTGAAGGTCTCCTGACCGTCCATATAGACAAAGCGTGGCTTTTCTGTTCTTTCATAGAACGGTGACGAGCCGACCACGTCAGGAATAAACAGAACCTCGTCAGAGCCTTGTGTGTACATTGTTGATGCAAGGTAGCCCTCGCCCTTTGTCACAACCGCTGCGCCTGCTCCGTCACCGAAGATTATACAAGTGCTTCTGTCCTTCCAGTCAAGAAGCTTGCTGAGTCTTTCTGCGCCTATTACAAGCACATTCTTTACATTTCCTCTTGCAACGTATGCCGCCGCAGTTTCAAGTGCGAACATAAATCCGCTGCAGGCAGAGCTTATATCAAACGCAGGACACTTAGCTCCGATTGCTCTCTGAACCATGCCCGCTACTGTCGGACAAGCTGTATCAGATGAGATTGTTCCGACTACGATAAGGTCAAGCTCCGACGCTTCTATCCCTGCTGAGACAAGAGCGTTCTTTGCGGCCTTTGTTGCCATATCTGCGGTTGTTTCGTCAACTGAAACTCTTCTTTCCCTGATACCGACTCTCTGCATAATCCACTCGTCGCTTGTATCGACCATCTGTGAAAGCTCGTCGTTTGTGACTGCTCTCGGCGGAACATAGAAGCCTGTACCCAGTACCTTTATTGACATATTCTCAAACCTCCCTTCAACTCTTTTAGTATTCCAAGGCAGGTGCTTTTGACCTGCTCTCAGTGGGTGAATTTTTCTCTGTGCTTTTTGACACAAATCAGCACACACTGTGCTGATGCACACCGTTTCGCAAAATTTCCTCTTTCTTCGCTATGTTATTTTTCTTTGCCGTGTTTTCAGACCCGTTTCAGCACAATGTGTGCTGTGTTTATTTTTACGGCTGTTAGCCGCCGATTTATTTTATTCTGTTTTTTCGTCATATCCCGGCACATTTCAGCACGAGGTGTGCTGAATAATACTTATCCGCAAAAACGGATAAAGTATATTCTACTTGTTTGTAGAAAGACCGTAGAACAGGCAATGCAGCCCGAACTTGAATCTGCTGACCGCTTCCTCGACAGAGAGCTTTCTCTTTACCGCATCGGCATTGTAGCCTCTGAAGAAGCACCATATTGTGTAGCTGAGCATATCCGAATCGACATCAATAAGCTGGCCTGTTTCCTTTGCTACCTCGATAATCTTCTTTATGCTGTCAGTCCACCAGATTCTGTTGCTGTCGGTTGATGAGTCAAATTCAAACATATACTGACTGAACGCACTCTTGACCTCATAGGTCTTGACAAGAACCTTCACCGCAACGTCCATCACATAGTCATAGAACTGTGTACGCATATCGTACTGCGACTGAAGACTTTCTCTCATCCGTATAACAGCCTTGCGGTAGATTATTTCCAGAACCTCATTTATGTTATGATATCTGTTATAAAACACTCTGTTTGTGACGCTCATTTCCTTCAAGATGCGTCTGACTGTTATATTCTTTACCCCGTCTGTTCTGGCAATTCGCTCAGCAACTGCGACAATTTCCTCAGAAACCTCGTCCGTTATGAGCTTTTCCTTTTCATTTGCCATTCTGAGCACCCCCTGAAACTTATTGTTCCAGCACACTCTGAGCACTATGTGTGCTGGAATGAATTATAGCATAGTTTTCCTCCCGTGTCAATAGCGTTTATGAACAAACTATGTCCTTGACGTTTCTACACTGTTATTTTTTTCACAAGAAACCCCAATCTCCTAGCATATGTGGGAGAATGGGGTAAAATACGTCGAAAATTTATCTTGTTCTGTTTGCGTCAATCATAGACACCTTGCTTGAGGAATTTGAAGCCATAGGCGACATAGCAAAGAGCAGGTCTGTTGCCTTGACATCCTTTATAAAGTCGATAGCATTTATATCGAAATATCTGAAGTCGCACAGGTAGATGTTCTCATAGCTGTTTGTTAAAAACGGCACGAGTGCATTTCCGTAGCTGTCCTTGAAGATAACGAGCGTTCTGTCATTGTCAACGTCGGTCTTGACGTGGCAGATTGTTCTGTCGGTGCCGATAAAGACAGTATAGCTTGAGCCTGTACTACAGCCCTCGAAGAACATCTTTCCCTTATACCCGTTTTTGAAAGCGGTGTTATAATAGGTAACTGTACACTTATCGAGGTTGTCGGGCTTATAGTATGCGAAGTAGTCGGGGCTGTTTGCAAGCTCGGGCACGTCGCACAGTGCATAGAACGCACCGAGGTAGCCTGTTCTTATAACCTGTGTATACAGGGAGATATCGTCAAACGGAAGTCCTGCGACTCTTGCAAGCTCCTGCGCTGAATAGTATGCGGCAAGCGGCTGCCAATGGAAGTCGCTTCTTGAGTAGAGATATTCAAATCTGTGCTCGTAGAGTACAGAATACACATCGAGGTTTGTTATATCAACAAGTGCGTTGCCGACGTTTTTTGTGTAAAGTCCCTGGTCAGCACTTCCGACCTTTGCAGGCATATAATAAGCCGCCGAGGTTGGCACTACCATACAATACACGTTAACGCTGTCGCCAAGCTCCTGCTTGTACTTGTTGAGTGTGTTTGCATAGGTCTGGGCCTTCGACTTGCTTCCGCCACATACCTCCATTGCTCTGACGAACGGAGTACCGATATTTGCAAGGATTACGCCCGAACGGTTTGAATAGTTTGTCTGGGCTTCTTCAATAACAGACTCGTCCATATACTGAAAATCAGGCTCGAAGCCCTTGAACTTTGTTGTGGTTGTTGTAGTTGTTTCTTCCTTCTTTGAAGAAAGCACGGTATGGGACATATATCCCTTTACGTCGCCTACTTTAACAGCATACCAGCCGTTGTCACACTTTCCCGTGATAGTAATCTTTGTGTTCATGCTGACACGGTGGATAACATCATACTGCATACCGTTTCCGCTTCGCACGTTTGCGACACAGACAGAATACATCACACCGTCCATCGGAGTAACCTTTATTCCGTCATTTGCGGTAGTGGTTGTTGTGACAGTTGCAGTCGGGGTAGTTGTGGTAGCGGTTGTAGTTGTTGTGGTGGTCGGGGTAGTCGTAGTTGTAGTAGTCGTTGTAGTTGTAGGCTTTGCGGTGGTAGTTGTTGTCGTCGGCGAGGTCTGTGTAACAGATGCCTGCGTCTGACTTTGTGTTTCAGTTGACGGAAGCGCAGCTCCCATACTGCTGTCGGAATTTGTACATGAAGCAAGCGCCATTGCCGCACAAAGCGACACCATTACGAGCACAGCTCTCATACTCTTTTTCATTTCTTCATCTCCGGTTTTATTTGTTGTCCTCTGATGAGGCTAAAAGCTTTATCATTATCGAGGTGTTAAGGCCGGCGGCCGCAATAGGATAGATTTCCTTTATGTAGCCGTGGCGGTATTTCTGCAAAAACCACTCTATAATCTGCTCCTCGGTTTCGCCCTGCGAGAGCTTTTCCTTTATTGCACATGCAAGCTCCTGCGATGCCTTTTTCATATTCCTTATAAAGAAGTCCGTTTTCTCCTCGCTTATAAGTCCGAGGTGCGGGCAGACCATTCTTTTAACGCCGAGTGCTTCGACCTTTTCAATCGAGCTTATCGAAGCCTCATAGCTTACGAGATAGGAAGGCACAATCACTTCTTCACCGTCGAACACTCCGAGAGTTTCGCAGGAAAGCAAAAGCCCCTTTTCTCTCAGGTAATACCCCACGCAGCAGCGTGTGTGTCCCGGCAGGTCGACAACCTCAAAGGTCATATCCCCTGCCTTTATGATGTCCCCCTCTGTCACCTTTATGTCAACCTTGAGCTCGTCGCCTAAAAAGTCGTACTCGCCGTAGCCGCATTCTGTCGCAAATCTTCTGTCAAGCTCACGCATTGTGCGTTTTGCTCCGTCTCTTGTGAAGACTCCTGCGGCGTAGCTACCTGCGACAACCTTAGCGTCGGGGAATTCTCTCAGTATATAGGCACTTCCGAGTGCGTGGTCATAGTGTGAATGAGTCAGAAAAATATAGTCGAGCTTTCTTTCGCCAAGCTCCTTTTTGATTTTGTCTGCAACCTCAAAGCCTGTAAATCCAAAGCCCGTATCGTATAGCACCGAGGTTTTTCCGTCATCCAACAAAAAAGCGCTGTCGCCAGGTACAACACGCACATCTGTTATCTTCATTCCGTTCAAGGATATACATCTCCTTACCTAATATAGTATAGTACGCATTTTGCCGATTGTCAATAAACTGTCACACATTTCGTTGACAAATACCCCTACGGGGTATATAATAAAGCTATACTACTTATGTTTCGGGGGTATAATACAATGGATACAAGCTGCACCTGCCACAAGACAAAGAAGCGTTCGCAGGATGAATACAAGGCTCTCATAAACAGACTCAGCCGTATTGAAGGTCAGGTCAGAGGGCTTAAAAATATGGTGGAAAACGACGCATACTGCACCGACATACTAATTCAGGTGAGCGCTGTTACAGCGGCTCTCAACGCCTTTAACAGAGAGCTTTTGTCAAATCACCTTCGCACCTGCGTTACACAGGATTTGCAAAACGGAAAGAGCGAGACAGTAGACGAGCTTGTCTGCACACTTCAGAAGCTTATGAAATAGGAGAACTCAAGGGTATGGAAAAATATATAGTAACGGGAATGAGCTGTGCCGCCTGCAGTTCAAGGGTTGAAAAGGCGGTTTTGGCGGTTGAGGGTGTGGAAAAATGCTCTGTAAACCTGCTGACAAATTCGATGACCGTTGAAGGAGCTGCGACAAGCGAGGAGATTATTGAGGCTGTCACAAGGGCGGGCTACGGCGCTTCGCTGTCGAGGACGAGCGAAAGCGTGTCTTCTTCTCAGGACACAAAACCAAGGGAACTTGGCTCAGACACAAGGCCTGTTGTTATGAGGCTGATAGCGTCAATTCTGCTTCTTGTCCCTCTTATGTACATTTCGATGGGGCACACGATGTGGGGCTTTCCTCTGCCGAAGGCGGTTGACAATCCGCTGTCTATCGGACTTATGCAGCTTATACTGTCTGCCTCTGTTATGGTCATCAATCAGAGGTTTTTCATAAACGGCTTCAAGGGGCTTATACACAGAGCGCCGAACATGGACACTCTTGTTTCACTCGGCTCGTTTTCGTCACTGTGCTACAGCGTGTTTGTGCTGTTCTCGATTGCAAACGCTATGCATGGCGGTGATGCAGACCGCTCGCACGAGCTTATGCACGACTTCTATTTTGAGTCGGCGGCAATGATTCTCACACTTATTACTGTAGGAAAGCTTCTTGAGGCGAGGGCAAAGGGCAAGACGACAAGCGCACTTGAGGGACTTATGAAGCTTGCGCCAAAAACTGCGACAGTTGTGCGTGACGGACAGGAAATCACCATCCCGACAAGCGAGGTAGTAAAGGGTGATATATTCCTCGTAAGGCCGGGCGAACAGATTGCAGTTGACGGAGCTGTTCTTGAAGGACAAAGTGCAGTAAACGAATCAGCCCTCACGGGCGAGAGTATCCCGAGTGACAAACAGGCAGGCTCTTCTGTCTGGGCCGGCACTATAAACGAATCGGGTTTTCTGCGTTGCGAGGCGACAAAGGTCGGAGAGGACACAACCCTTTCTCAGATTATAAAAATGGTCAGCGACGCTTCGGCAACAAAAGCGCCTATCGCAAAGCTTGCGGACAAGGTTTCGGGCGTGTTTGTGCCGATAGTTCTGTCAATCTCAGCAGTAACGCTTGCGGTGTGGCTGATAGCAGGCTACAGCCTCGGCTTCTCGGTCGGCAGGGCAATTTCGGTGCTTGTCATAAGCTGTCCGTGTGCGCTGGGACTTGCTACTCCTGTAGCGATAATGGTAGGTACGGGCGTTGGTGCAAAAAACAACATTCTCTACAAAACCGCCACCTCTCTTGAGCAGGCAGGAAAAACCCAAATCGTTGTGCTTGACAAGACGGGCACTATAACGCAGGGCAACCCGTCGGTTGTCGGGGTGTATCCTTGCGGTGAATTTTCACAGGAAAGACTTCTTTCTCTCGCCTGCTCGGTTGAACAAAAGAGCGAGCATCCGCTTGCGAGGGCGATTGTAAAGAAGGCGCAGGAGAACGGCATCGAGCCTTGCGAGGTAACAGACTTCGAGGCTCTCGCAGGAAGCGGAGTCGTGTGCAGTATTGACGGTAAAAGACTTTACGGCGCAAGCTACAAATTCATTCAGACTGTTGTGCGGACAGGAGAGGATATATCGGAGCTTTGCTCTACACTTTCGGGCGAGGGAAAAACTCCGCTTTGCTTTTCTCTTGACGGCAAGCTGTGCGGTGTTATAGCCGTTGCGGATGTTATAAAGGAAGACAGCGCCGAGGCCGTAGAAAAGCTTAAGGCTATGGGACTTTCGGTTGTTATGCTGACAGGCGACAACGAACAGACAGCAAGGGCGATTGCGTCACAGGTCGGAATCACAGAGGTTGTTGCAGGAGTTATGCCGAATGAAAAGGACGAGGCAATCCGCTCGCTTCAGCAAAAGGGAAAGGTCGCTATGGTAGGCGACGGAATAAACGACGCCCCTGCCCTCACGAGAGCAGACACGGGAATTGCTATCGGTGCGGGAACTGACATAGCGATTGATGCGGCGGACATTGTTTTAGCTTCAAGCAGGCTTTCAGAGGTTGCGTTTGCTATAAAGCTCAGCCGTCTGACACTTCGCAACATAAAGCAGAATCTGTTCTGGGCATTTGTGTACAACGCTGTCGGTATACCGCTTGCGGCAGGCGTATGGTATCCGCTTTTCGGCATAACTCTAAGCCCGATGTTCGGGGCGGCGGCAATGAGCCTTTCAAGCTTCTGCGTTGTAAGTAACTCTTTAAGGCTGGGTCTTGTAAAGCAGGACAAGGCTGCCGCACAGACAGCTTCGGCGTCTGATGGCTCTATGGCAAAAACGGTGAAGGTCAAGGGTATGATGTGTAACCACTGCGAAAAGAGAGTGACTGACGCACTCCTGGCAGTGGAAGGCGTAAGCTCTGCAAAGGCGGATTTTGGGAGCGGACTTGTAACTGTTACTCTTTCACAGCAGGTAGAAAACGAAGCTTTGAAACAGGCTTTGAAGGATGCAGGCTACCCCGTCAAAAAATTTATATAACACAAAATGAGCTGCCTTGAAGGGCGGCTCATATTTTTTGTACAAGGCTATTGATTTTATAGAATAATCGTGTTAAAATAACCTAAACGGCTAAAAGACAGCTTCTTTTTGTATTTGAATTATTTTAAAGAAATTATGTTCAGATTTTTATATCTGGGGGTTATATTATGAAAACTCTATGGAACGACGGCTTTTTCTTTTCAAAGACCTCTGCTCTGACAGATGAAAACGACTGGGGCACAGACTACTCCCCTGTTCAGATTCCGCACGACTGGCTTATCTATAACACAGACGACCTTTACGAAACCTCTCACGGCAGGTACATAAAGCGTTTTGACTTCGGGAAGATTGCAGGCAGAAGCATAAGGCTCTGTTTTGACGGGGTTTATATGGACTGCTCGGTTTTTGTAAACCGCAGAAAAATCTTCGACTGGAAATACGGCTACTCCGCCTTTGAGGTTGACCTGACAGAAGCGCTCTGCGACGGAGAAAACGAAATCGGCGTGCTTGTCAGACACCACAGTCCGAACACGAGATTTTATTCGGGTGCAGGAATCTTCAGAAATGTGTGGCTTATCGACACACCGCTTTCGTACCTTGTGACAGACGGGGTGTATTTCTCTGCAAAGAGTAGCGGCGATGATATGTCGAGGTGGCACATTAAGGCCTGTGCTGAAATTCAAAATCCGCAGGACTGTAAAGCTACGCTTTCTCTTGTCGGAAAAAGAATAAGCTACTCTCAGACTGTTTCTGCAAGCGAGCTGACAGGCTGGGAATTTGAGCTTTCGGATGTAAGGGAAGACGAGCTTTGGGATATTGCACACCCTGAGCTTCTCAGGCTTTGCGTTACGCTTATTAAAAACGGCGAGGAAATCGACTCGCAGGAGTGCAGGGTCGGACTTCGCACGATTGAATACACAACCGACAAGGGCTTTTTCCTGAACGGCAAAAGCATAAAGCTAAACGGCGTCTGCCTTCACCACGACCTTGGCTGTCTTGGTTCTGCCTTCAACAAGGAGGCAGCAAGGCGACAGCTTCTGAAGATGCTTGAAATGGGCGCAAACTCGGTGAGGACCGCTCACAATATGCCTGCCAAGGAATATATGGAGCTTTGTGACGAGCTTGGTATTCTCGTAAACAGCGACGCTTTTGACATATGGGAGAGGCCGAAGACGGAATACGACTACGCAAGGTTCTTCCCTCAGTGGTATGAAAAGGACGTTGCCTCATGGATAAGGCGTGACAGAAATCATCCGAGCATTATTATGTGGAGTATGGGCAACGAGATTTATGACACCCACGTTTCCGAGAGAGGCATAGAGGTCACAAGGCTTCTTCACGAGGCGGTGCGAAAGCACGATTTTTGGCGCAATGCTCCTACTACCCTGGCTTCAAACTATATTGAGTGGGAAAACGCACAAAAGTGTGCCGAGATAACCGACATTGTCGGCTACAACTACGGCGAGAGGCTTTATGACACCCACCACGAAAAATATCCGCACTGGAAGATTTACGGAAGCGAAAATACCTCGGGAGTCAAGAGCAGGGGCGTATACCACTTCCCTGTCGAGTCGGCATTTTTAACCCATGACGACCTGCAATGCTCGGCGCTGGGAAACTGCCGTTCGGGTGTTTCTGCTGAAACGGCACAGAAGATTATCGCAATAAGCCGTGACACGGATTTCTGTGCAGGACTTTACATATGGACAGGCATAGACTACATCGGCGAGCCTACGCCTTATTCCACCAAAAACGCATACTTCGGAAATGTTGACACGGCAGGTCTTGAAAAGGACAGCTTTTATCTGTACAAGTGTGCCTGGACAGACGAGCCGACGCTTCATATTATGCCTTACTGGGATTTCAACGACGGTCAGCTTATTGACGTTGTCTGCTACACAAGCTACCCTCTTGCAGAGCTTTTTGTAAACGGCGTTTCGCAGGGCGTTAAAAAGCCTACGGAATACACAGCCTGCTGGAAGGTGCCTTATGAAAAGGGCGAAATCAAGGTTGTTGCAACAGACGAAAACGGCAACACTCTCGAAAGGACAGAGCACAGCTTCGGCGACTCTCAGAGCCTTTGTCTTTCCTGCGACAAGGAGAGCGTTCTGGCAAACGGTGAGGACCTTTTCACTGTTACTGTTTACACCAAGGACTCAGACGGCTTTGAGGTTAAAAACGCCCGTGACAGAGTTGATATTTCGGTAGAGGGCGCAAGACTTGTAGGCTTTGACAACGGCGACTCTACCGACTACGACGGATACAAGCAGGCTTCAAGAAGGCTGTTTTCGGGAAAGGCTGTTGCATATTTTGCGACAACAACTAAGGCAGGTCCGATTACTGTTACTGCCTGTGCAGAGGGGCTAAGGAGTGCGAGCGTGACGCTCCGGGGCGTTGAGGCTACGGCAAGGAAGGGCATCAGCGTTACAGAAAATATTCTGCCGACAGCTCACGGGAGAGAAATCCCTGTGAGAAAGCTTGAGCTTAAAAGAAGCGGCTCTTACCTTCTCACCCCCAAAAAGCCTTGCTCAGAGGTTGAGGTAACAATTCTCCCTGCAAATGCGACATACAGAGATGTAGAGTTTGCGGTTGTGACAAACAGCGGTGTTGTGACAAATCTTGCTGACGTTGAAAGAGACGGAAGCAAGGTTACTGTAAAGCCTGTCGGTGACGGAAGCTTCAGACTTCGTGCTTTTTGCACAAACGGGAAGCCACAACCCGAGGTTATCTCCGAGCTTGAATACACGGCGGAGGGCTTCGGGCAGGCAACTATAAATCCGTATGAGCTTGTTGTCGGCTGTCTTCACACCTACAGCCTCAGCGTTATGGACGAGGTAAGAGAGGGCGGTGTCGGAATAAAGCCCGATAACAACATCGTCGGCTTTGACAAGGTGGACTTCGGACAGCTGGGCTCCGACTCGTTTGATATTAAGATTATTAACTGGCACAAGGATTGCCCTTTCGGCTTCAGGCTTTGGGACAATAATCCTCAGGACAATGGTGCAAGGCTTCTCGGAAGCTTTACCTATCAGGCGAATTTCATATGGCAGACCTACATCAGAAACAGCTACACGCTGGGCGAAAAGCTGTGCGGTGTGCATAACCTGTATTTTGAGTTTGACAAGACGGATTTGAGAATCGACTTCGGCGGATTTGAGTTTTTCCCAAGGCAGAAGGCGTACGAAAAGCTCTTCCCGACTCAGAGCGACGTGCTCCACGGCGACAGCTTTGTCATAGAAGGAACATCAGTCAACAGAATCTGTAACAACGTGTTCCTGCGTTTTGATGATATGGATTTTACAAGAGGTACAAGCGCTGTAATGCTCTGCGGTAAAACCCACCACGACAACGACTCTGTTCACGTAGTGTTCGCAACCGACGACGGAAAGGAAATCACACAGATTGTCGAGTTTCCGCATAGCGACGAGGTCACCTCTGTCATAGTGCCGATTAGCGATGTGAGAGGAAACTGTAGCCTGCACTTTAAGTTCCTCCCCGGCTGTGACTTCGACTTCGAGTCCTTCACAATCCTCCCCCACGATAAATAAGCTTATATACTCTTTCCTGGGGGAAACCTTTCTGAAGAAAGTTTATCCCCCAGACCCCCTTACAAAGACTTTTAATATTATTTCAGCCCCATAGGGTGTACATCACAAAGCAGAGAATTTCAAAAAGCTTTCTCTTTGGTACATACCCTATGGGGCTGAAATCGTGTCAAAAGTTTTAGGAAAGGAGTTTGAGGAATAACCCTTTTTCAAAAGGGTTTTCCTCAAGAGAGAGTAAATATAAAACTTCTTATGGTGCGGGTGGGGTTACTTAATGATGATTACTACGAAGCCGTTAGTAGCGACGAAGCCTGAGGTTTCGAGCTTATTTTCGATACCGAGGGTATTGAATGCGAGGCTGATAGAATCTGCAAGCTTTGCCTCGTCTACCTCTGAGCCGTACCAACGGACAGCGAACACCTGAGTGTCTGCTGTGATGCCTTCGCACATTTCTGTCACGAGAGCGTCGTAGTTATCTGCTGTAAGACCGCTCTGGGTGTAGTATTCGAGGGCCGAGTCGTCGCCGCCGAAGGACTTTGCGACCTCGTCGATTTCGAACTTGTCGTCCTTGGTGTAGCCTGTAGCAGTAGCGATTTCCTCGCTTGCCTGGTAGAGGAAGTATGGGATACCTGTAGTAACAGCGTTGTTTGTAGCGTCAACCTCGTACCACTCCTCGCCGAGCTTTACGGTGTTCCAAGCGTGTGGGAGGTTTCCGTCGAGGTAGCCTGTAACAACCTTGCACTCAACGCCTGCGAGGTCGCAGAGGATTCTGAAGCTGTAAGCGTATGACATACAAACGCCCTTGCCGTTGATGAGTGTGCCGTAGGTGTTGAAGGCGTCTTCAAACTCGCCTGAGTTGTCCTTTACGAAGTTGTTTGCCTCAGCGTTAGCGAGAGCGTCGTTGTCGTAAACGCAGTTTGCAACGAGGTACTCGTAGATAGCCTTGACCTTCTGCTCGTCAGTCATACCGTCAGTGATAATAGAAGAAACAATTTCGTCTGCCTTGTCTGTTATCTCGTCCTGCTTAGCCTTGATTGTGTCAGCGTCATAAACATATTCAACCTTGAAGGTGAGTGTGTTGTAGTCGTAGGAATAAGCGTAAACGCCTAAAATATAAGGGTTCTGGTAGTACACCTTGTTGAACACGTCAACGAGGTAGTAAGGGTCCTGGAGTGCAGGGAAAGCTTCGAGGGAGATTTCTGTCTTTCCTTCGATAAGGTTAAGAGCGAGCCACTCCTCCTCTGCTGTTTCAGCGTTGACATAAACGCCCTTCGGAGCGGCGCTTACAGTCTGGCTGTCAGCGTTTTCGATGTGCTCCTGTGTGTTTTCAATCTGAGTGTCAACGAGGTCCTCGCCCGGAACGTCAGTGCCGTCGTCTGTCGGGATAATTGTGTCAACGTCGTTGTCAGGAATCTTGTCGATGTTGTCCTCCGGCTCTGCCTTGCCTGCATCGTACTGCTCAGCAAGAAGCTTTGAAACGTGCTCGGAGTACTCGTCTTCAGGAATAACGTAGCCTGCGAGAGCTGTTCCCTCGATTGTGTAGTTGTACTGTACAACCTCGTAACCGTAAACATCAACAACGTACGGTCCGTCATAGATTACGTTTCTCTTTGTAACAGAGCCGTCAATGTTTATAACGTCAACTGTTGCAGGGAAATCCTCGGCACTTGGGAAGTTAGCAAAAAGGATGTCTGTTTCCTCAGTAACCTTGTGCGGAATAGCAAGCTCGCTTGTTGTGATAGCAGCACTAAGACCGCTTTCAACGCCGTTTACAACTGCTGTTACATAGTATTCACCGTTTACGCAGTAGTTCTGACCTGTGCAGTAGTATCTGCCGTTTTCTCTCTGAATCTCTGCAAGGCCGTGACCTTCGCCTGCGAAGTTGTCAAAGCTGCACTCTGTTGTAGTTCCGTCATAGAGAAGGTGGAGATTTGCGTTGCCGCCGTCATAACCGAGAGCCGCACCGTTGATAGGGTTGTTAACCTTTCCTGTGTCAGGTGTGCCGTCTGTGAGCTTGTAGATGTTGTACTTTTCAGCACCTTCAACAGGCTCCCACTCAAGCTTAAGTCTGCCCTGCTCGTTTACAACGCCCTTAGCGTTCGGAGCTTCAACCTCGTGCTTTACTGTGAAAGGAATAACTGTAGGGCTAGAAAGCTTTGTTGCCTCCGCAGCTTCCATATCATAGTTGAGTGAGATGTAGTACATAGGAGCGTTGCCCCAGTTGTCGATTTCATTCTTTATATAGTTTTCTTCCTGGTACTCAGTTCCGAGAACAGGTGACATAGGTGCAACTGTGAGAGTGAAGGTTCCGTCGCTGTTTTCTTCAACGCTTGCGTTGTAGTAAATCTTGCTGTCTTCAAGGCAGTCACGCTGTGTGTGGATGCTGACGAGGTCGTAAAGCTCAACGTTTGAGTTGTACCAGTTGAAGTTGAACTTGAATGTAAAGCTCTCTGTTTCAGAAACGTTGTACAGAGGCATAACCTCTGTCTGTCCGTCAGCGTTGTAGTTGTAGGCGTTCTTGATTTCCTCGACTGTAACTGTTGCACCGCTGTAGGTCATATTGCCCGAAACTGTTCCTGTCTGTACAGAAGAGCTGCTGTCTGATGAATCAAATGAGCCTTCGTTTGTAGCGCAGCCTGTCATAAGGATTGAGAGTGCCATAAGAAATGCTGCTGCCTTTGATAACTTTTTCATAATCTTTTCCTCCGTTGTGTATGTGGTGTTTTGATTCTTTTGTGTTTGTTTTTTGCGTCTTACACCCTATACACTGCGTAGCTTCCAAAAAGGTTGCATTTTTCTCAAAAAAATTTTAAAAACTTTTCTAAGGCTTAATTTACGCTTAAAAATACGTCCTTTGAAGGAATCTCAACATAGCTGTCAGACACAGCCGAAAGCTTGATAATAAGCCCGTCTTCAAACACCGCCATGTAGTAGGTTCTTTCCGCTGAGTCGTCCGCCTTGTCGGTAAGGGTTGCGTTTTTGAACATCTCTGAAAGCGAGGCAATCTCGTCATCGCTAATCTTGTCAGCACCGACAAAGCTATTGGAGTCGCTCTTTAATATATAGGAAAGACTGTCGCTTGAGAGCATCTGTGCCATTGCGTCTGCGTACTCCTCAGGCGTAAGCGAGCTTGTGTCCCACTCGTCGATTTTAATCGGCTGACCTGTAATTGCGGTGTTGTCGCCATAGATGTTGACGCTGTTGTTTACTGAGCTGTTCGGGGTATCCGGTGATGAGTCGGTTGTAGATGAAGCGTCACCCGTGCTTGAAGGCTTGGTATTGTGAAGGATAAGGACACCTGCCGCAACTGCGACAACGAGGCAGGCTGCGATTGATGCTACCCTGCGTACCATTTTTATATTACTGCGTTTTTTGTTTGCCCTTTCCTGCTCAAGTGTCAAAGTGAGCCTGTCTAAAAATTCTGCGCTTGGCTTTACGTCTTTATATTCTTCAATGTATTTATTCTGGATTTTATCAGACATACTGCCCCTCCTCTGAAAGTAGTTCTCTGAGCTTATCCCGCCCTCGTGAAAGCAAGGATTTGACGGTGCCCTGAGACTTATTTAAAATCTTTGAAATCTGCTCGATTGTAAGCTGTTCAAAATAGAACAGGTGGATTGCCACCTTGTATTTTTCGGGAAGCTGTGCGACAGCCTCCTTGACTCCGCTTGGTTCTTGTTGCTCGTAGGTCACGCCCGACGCTTCTTCAAGCTCGACATCGTGACGCCTGTGAGCCGAGGTTGCAAGCGTTTTAATAACATTTACAGTGACCTTCAGAAGCCACGCTTTTCTGTGCTCCTCGTCATTGAACGATTTGTCCGCTCTTATGTACCTTAGCAAAACCTCCTGCGTGACGTCCTCTGCGTCGGCGTTGCTCTGTAGTCTTGCGTAGGCAAGTCGATAAATCATAGCGGAATATTTGTCAACAAGCTCTCTTGCCGAAAGCTCTGCTACACCGTTTTTACTCAAGCTCTACCCTCCCGATAAACCTTTCTTCATCCTGTATATAACACCACGCAGGACTGAAAAAGGTTGCATTATTCTAAAAAAATATTACTGTATGATTATAGCACCTTTTATTGAGATTTGCAATAAATCAAAACTCCTCATTGAAGGTGAAAAAACAAAAAAGCCTGCATCTTTCGATACAGGCTTTGGTGCACCTGAGCATTCTATAATCGAACCGTTTACCTTTTTCCTTGTGTAGAATGTCAACACCTTGTTATTTAAACGCCTTGGGGTTAAGGTCCTTTATCTTCTTCTGCATTTCCTTTGACATTATCATCTTGCAATAGGAGAATGCGCCCTTTTCGAGAACAACTCCAATCGGAGGCTCTGTTTCAAATTCCACCTCGGTTACACCGCACATAAGTCCGTATTCTTCAATATGGATATTGTTAGGCAAAACGACCTTTTTTACGGAATGGCAAGTGGAAAAAGCCAATCTGCCTACTTTTTCTACGCTTGACGGAATGACCAAAGTCGGGCCCAGGTTCTTACATCCCATAAAGGCTCGCTGACCGATCTCTCGCAGGTCTTGATTGAAACGAATACTTTTCAGATTCAAGCAATTATTAAACATATACTGCGGAATTTTCTCAACCCCCGTAGGCACGGTAATTTCAGGGTGTGACGAAAGGAACGCTTCTTTTTCCGCATAAGACATACCAATGAGCTTATCCCATATTTCCCTATCGGCATCCTTGACCGCAGACTGTTCGGGTGTTATTGTTTCCGTGAAATTAGCAGTGGTAGAAGTAGCAACGGGAGCTTTTTGAGTATTCGAGCTGTAAATGCGGGCAATTATTTCATCGGTTGCTTCTGCCGCTTTACAAGCCTTATTATCGTTCTCATAGTAATACTCAACCGCTGTACCGTCGGGGGAGGTCAGAACGCCCTTGCCGTGGCGCTTATCGTCTTTGAATTGTCCTTCATATCGGTAGCCGTCGGTATATACGCGTACTCCGTAGCCGTTAAAATCTCCATCTACGAAATCGCCTTCATAATAACATCCGTTCGGCCACACATATTTTCCTTTTCCGGTGCGCTTTCCATCCACGAAATCGCCTTCGTAATAACATCCGTCCGGCCACACATATTTTCCTTTTCCGGCGCGCTTTCCATCCACGAAATCTCCTTCGTAGTAATCGCCGTCGGCCCAGGTGAACCGTCCTTTTCCGGTTTGGTGGTTATAAACCCAGTCGCCCTCGTAGGAGTTGCCTGTCTTTTTCCAAGTCTTTTTGCCCTTGCCGTGATATAAAGAGCCGTACACACCGCCTACGTACAGATCACCATTGGGATAGCGGCGCTCTATATTTCCTTGAAAGCTCTCCATCCAACCCCAAAAAGGCCTCTTTACCTCAAACCTTTCTGTGGTTCTTGAAACACGGACTTTGTTGCCGAATTGGTCGGTATATTGGTACCAATCCATGGCGCGATCTTTTGCTCTTTCCGCTTCTGCTTCTTTTCGGCTGTCATAGCTGTTGGAGCTGCTTGAACTCATTGCGTTTTTGCAACCGATACACACCCCTAT
>JAFQLH010000032.1 GCA_017396665.1 Oscillospiraceae bacterium
CCTTCTTTGTGAGTGGCTGATACTGGTGGTAGCAACAGCCGTCCTCAAGCTGTGTTGAAGCGATGTCGATAATTCTTTCTCTGGCTCTGTCAGGAATCTGGTGAACGAAGCCGAGGATATCCTGGTTGGAATCTCTGAAGCCCATTCCACGGCCGATACCTGATTCAAAGTATGAAGCAGAACGTGAGAGGTTGAAGGTAACCATACACTGATACTGGTTCCAGATGTTAACCATACGGTTAACCTTGTCGTTAGGAGTATCAACGTTGAGGATTCCAAGGAGCTTATCCCAGGCATCCTTAAGCTCTGCAAGACCTGCAGCAACCTTTTCAGGAGTGTTGTACTTGTCAATCATTTCGAGAGCCTTGACCTTGTTGATTGTCTTTCCGTCAGCCTCGAACTTTTCAGCTACAGGCATTTCAACGTAGCCGAGAATGAATACAAGAGTCTTGGACTCGCCCGGAGCAAGAGTAATCTTCTTGTAGTGTGAAGCGATTGGTGACCAGCCGTCAGCGAAGGAGTTTGTAGCCTTGCCTGCGATAACAGCTTCAGGGTTGTTAAAGCCGTTATAGAGACCGATGAAGGAATCTCTGTCTGTATCGTAGCCGTCGATTTCGTCATTTACTGAGTAGAATGCGTAGTGGTCACGACGGTCTCTGTACTCTGTCTTGTGGTAGATTGTAGAGCCGCAGACCTCTACACGGCCTGTAGAGAAGTTTCTCTGGAAGTTTGTGCAGTCATCCTGAGCGTCCCAGAGACACCATTCCTGGAATGAGAAGAGTGAGAAGGTCTTAGTCTCGTTGCCCTCGTTTGTGATAACAACCTGCTGAACTTCGCCGTTGTAGTTCTGTGGAACAAAGAATGTAACCTCAGCCTTGAGGTCGTTCTTCTTACCTGTGATAATGGTATAGCCGATACCGTGGCGGCATGTATAGGAGTCGAGCTCTGTCTTTACAGGTGACCAGCCCGGATTCCAGATAGTACCGTTATCGTTGATGTAGAAGTATCTTCCGCCCATATCGATTGGTACGTTGTTGTAGCGGTAACGTGTGATTCTTCTCAGTCTTGCGTCCTTGTAGAAGCTGTATCCTCCGGCTGTGTTGGAGATGAGAGAGAAGAATTCCTGTGTTCCGAGGTAGTTAATCCAAGGATAAGGAGTTCTGGGGTTGGTAATGACGTATTCTTTATTTACGTCATCGAAGAAGCCAAATTTCATTTGAATTCCTGCCTTTCTTGATGTATGATTTTATTTTGAATTTGATTTACAAATTAAATCCGTAGTTTGTCTATGCCTTATAGCTTTCGATTTTCGTGCCGTTTTCGTCGAACACTGAAACCTCTGTCGCACTGCCGCCGGAAATTGTGATTTCGTAGTCGTGTGCCGTAATTCCCTGGAAGCCGAGGTTTGCATTTATCGAGTCGCAAAGGTCAGAGCCGTCATTCTTTGTATACACTCCGTCTGGAATACTCTGTCCGAACGACTGTGCGTCAGCGATTATGTCGCCGCACATTACTGCGATTGCCTGAGCGTTCTTGAAGCCAAGCTCGGGGTCTTCAGGTCTTGGTGTAACAATATCCTCAGAGTTTACGCCCATATCAACAAGGCTGTCCGTCGGGAAGACAGAAAGGGAAATATCCGCAATAACATTTGTCTGACCGTCTGAAACAACGGTAACAAAGGCGTAGTCGCTTAAAATCTTTCCGTCAAATGTGACCGAGACAGTTCCGACTGTAACAGTATCTCCGCCGATGGTAGTAAACTCCTGGTAGCTTGTGCTTTGCTCATCAAAGATTATGCCGCTGAAGTCCTTTGAGGAAAGGTCAGCGCTGAAGTCCTCAGAGCAGTAGCTGTAGCTTTCGTCGGTGTTGCCGTCTTCTAGTGAAGTAAGAAACGCTTCAGTAACCTGCTGAACTGTCATATATGTAACAGAAACCTCAGAATCGGTGCTGTCGTCGGGCTTGCTGTCTTCAGGCTGTGATGAGTCAGGCTCAGAGCTGTCCGGGAGAGAGCTGTCTTCCTGCGAGCTGTCCGGGAGAGAGCTTGTATCTGTAACCGAGCTGTCAGGAACAGAGCTGTCCTTTGCAGAGCTGTTGTCAGATGAGCTGTCATCCTTAGAGCAGGCGGTAAAGCCTGCACAGATTGTCAGTGCTGCAATAACGCTTAAAATCTTCTTGTTCATACTTGTTCCTTTCTTAAAAACAAAGGTGGGTAATCGTTATCTTTCTTATAAAAACTTTATTTTGTTGCATATCAACAAAACGAAAAAGTCTAGTTAATGAAATTATAGCATATTTAAAACGATTTAGCAAGGCTATTTTTAAAATTTACTGCAAACCCAATCAGTTTCATAAATTTGTGCGACAGCATGTATAATTTATGCGTAAGCGGAAAGAATATTTCCAAGCGCAGTATCAAATACTATCTGTGCAAAAACAAAAGGAGAGTGAAAAGAATGCTTGATAAAATCGCATTGTTTCTGCTTATCGTAGGCGGAATCAACTGGGGCCTCGTGGGGATTTTCCAGTTTGACCTTGTAGCGTTTCTGTTCGGTGGCTCTGCCGCAATCGTGAGCAGAATCGTATATGTAGTCATTGCAATTTGTGCGATATGGTGCATTTCCCTGTTCTTTAAGGACAGCGAGATGGTCGAGGACGCACGCTACGGCTCATCGAGATAGTTTCAAAAACATCAATTTTTCGTACAATTGGCTATAATTTGAGTAGAAATTAACAAATTTTTACCCACCCTATATGTGAATTATGCCGATTATAAGTTATGATATTTAAAAAACACACAAATGTTCTTGACTTTTTAAAATGACCGTAATATAATAATAACGATGTCTGATGACCCGGGAATTTTTCTCGGCAGACATTCGTTTTGTTGTCTCCTTTCTTTTGTTCTACACATAATTTTATCTGATTTCGGCAGAGCGTTCGTTGCTCTGCCTCTTTTTTTGCCTTTTTGACAGGGTGGGGTCTTTGTGCATAGGATATGACAAAGACTTTATCGGAGGCAAATTTATATGAGCTTTACAGAGATAATCATGCTGGCGGCGGCAAGCTGCTTTGACGCTATGGGTGCAACGGTCAGCTACCGTGCGTCGGGGATAAGGTTTCCGTTGTCGGCTCAGCTTGTTATGACAATTATTCACGGGGCAGGAATGGCGTTTGCGCTGTTTCTGGCAGAGGCGGTCTTGCCGTTTTCACCTGACGTCTGTATAAAGATAGGCGCCGTGGTGCTGATTCTGCTCGGCATGTTCGGGATTGTGAGAGCCTCGCTTGACAACAAGAAGAAAAAGGAGCTTTCTCAAAAGGCGGGAGTGCTTGGGGTAATCTTTGACGAAACGGCAGCCGACAGGGACGGCTCAAGGTCGCTTTCCTGCATCGAGGCTGTGCCTGTCTCACTCGCAGTAGCAACCGACGCATTTGCTGTGGGAGTGTGCGTCGGGCCGTCGCTTTCCTTTGACGAAAAGCTTATCACGGCGGGGGTAACGCTCGTTGTGTGCTTTGTTCTTCTTACTGTCGGGCTGTGCTTTGCAAAGGGCATCAGACGTGTGTTCGGGGAGAGATTTGAGCTGTCGTTTGTGCAGGGAGCATTCCTTCTTCTGATGGGTGTGTATATGCTTTTCACAAAGTAAACACAAAGGAATATTCTCTGTGTCAAAAAAGTATCAATCAGAAACAAAAAATGTGTAGTATTTTACAAAGTGATAAAACAAAATAGTAAATACGCTTGACTTGATGTGCCTGCAAGGATTATAATATTCTTGCGGCATATTGTTTATTATAGCGTTTTTGTCGTTTTGTGAAAGGAGAATTATATGCTCAGTCTGAAGAACATCGTAAAGGACTATGCGGTAGGCGACGAGGTCGTTCACGCTCTCAGAGGCGTAAGCATAGACTTTAGAAAAAGTGAGTTTGTATCAGTGCTCGGACAGTCGGGTTGCGGTAAGACAACGCTTCTCAACATCATCGGCGGTCTTGACAAGTATACAAGCGGCGACCTTATTATCAACGGAAAATCAACCAAGGAATATAAGGACAGGGATTGGGACACATACAGAAACCATTCTATCGGCTTCGTGTTCCAGAGCTACAACCTTATCCCTCACCAGACAGTCCTTGCAAACGTAGAGCTTGCTCTTACACTCTCAGGTGTTTCAAAGTCACAGAGAAGACAAAGAGCAATCGAAGCACTCACAAGGGTAGGACTTGCTGACCAGATACACAAGAAGCCTAACCAGATGTCAGGTGGTCAGATGCAGAGAGTTGCAATCGCAAGAGCTCTCGTAAACGACCCTGATATTCTTCTTGCGGACGAGCCGACAGGCGCTCTTGACTCTGAGACATCTGTTGCAATTATGGAAATCCTCAAGGAGATTTCAAAGGATAAGCTCATTATTATGGTAACTCATAACCCTGAGCTTGCACAGCAGTATTCAAACAGAATCATAAAGCTTCTGGACGGTGAGGTTATAAGCGACTCCTCTCCTTATGAAATAAGCGAGGAGGAAGCAAAGAAGCTTGAGGCTGAGGCTGCAAATGCGGCAAAGGTCAAGAAGACATCAATGTCCTTCTTCACAGCTCTTTCACTCTCGCTCAATAACCTTATGACAAAGAAGGGCAGAACCTTCCTTACTTCATTCGCAGGAAGTATCGGTATCATAGGTATCGCTCTTATCCTTTCACTTTCAAACGGCGTACAGGAATATATAGACAGAGTACAGGAGGAAACGCTCTCAAGCTATCCTCTCCAGATTGACAGACAGACTGTTGACTATTCGGATATGTTTGATACATCCTCAGACGTAACCAGCGAAGGTACAAAGCGTGAGGATGACAAGATTTATTCAAATGACGTAATGTACGGCATGATGAATACCATGATGAGCCAGGTTATCACAAATAACCTAAAGGACTTCAAGGCGTTCCTCGAAGACGAGAACGACGGTATCCGTGACTACGTTTCAGACATTCAGTACAGATATACAACACCTCTCAACATCTACCGTGCTGACACTTCGGACGGACTTGTTCAGGTAAACCCGACAACCATCTTTGAGGATATGTATGCAGCAATGGGTATTGACTTCACAATGTCAGACAGTGCTTCTTCAATGTATACAGGCGCTATGTCGATGATGGGCGTGTGGGGCGAAATGCTCGACAATGAAGAGCTTTTAAACAGCCAGTATGACGTGCTTGCAGGAAGAATGCCTGAAAAGTATAACGAGGTTGTGTTCATCGTTGACGAGCACAACGGAATTTCCGACTACGCTCTCTACGCACTCGGACTTCTGGACTTCTCTGAAATTGAGGAAATGCTCGACAAGGCTATGAAGGGCGAACCGATTGAAGAAAACATCAGAGAGTCAACAAGCTATACCTTTGATGAGATTTTAAGCCTTGAGTTCAAGCTTATGCTCAATACAGACTACTTTGTAAAGCAGGACGGCAAGTGGGTAGACAAGTCTAAGGACAGCGTGTATATCGCAAGCAAGCTTGCAGAAAGCGAAACAATCAAGATTGTAGGTATCATAAGACCTTCCGAGGACGCAGTTGCAACCTCTGCATCAGGTAACATCGGCTACCGCAGCGACCTTATGGAAATGCTCATCACAAGAGTAAACGAGAGCGAAATCGTAAAGGAACAGAAGGCAAACCCTGATATTGACGTTTTCACAGGCGTTTCATTTGAAAGCGTAGAGCTTACAGAGGAAATGCTCAACGAGTATATCGCTTCTCTCCCTGAAGAAGAGCAGGCTCAGATGAACGGCTACATTCAGCAGATGGAAAGTGCAGGAACATCAATGGAGGATATCCTCAAGCTGTTCTCAGAGCAGATGAATATGTCAACCTCTGCAACCTATGATTCAAACCTTGCAAAGCTCGGCGTTGCTGACCTCGATGACCCTCAGTCAATCCTTATCTTCCCTAAGGACTTTGAGTCTAAGGACGCTATCGTTTCCAAGATTAATGACTACAACGAAAAGGCAGGAGAGGGCAACGAGATTGTATACACCGATATGGTAGGACTTATGATGAGCTCAGTTACAACAATCATCAATGCTATAAGCTACATCCTTATCGCATTCGTTGCAATCTCACTCGTTGTATCTTCTATAATGATAGGTATCATCACATACATCTCTGTTCTCGAAAGAACAAAGGAAATCGGTATCTTAAGAGCTATCGGTGCTTCAAAGAAGGACATCTCAAGAGTGTTCAATGCTGAAACTCTTATCGTCGGCTTCTGTGCAGGTGCAATCGGTATCGGAGTTACACTCCTTCTGAACATTCCTATCAATATGATAGTAGTTCACCTCACCGACATCAGAAACCTTGCAAAGCTTCCTGTGGCAGGCGGAGTGATATTGGTTCTTATCTCAATGCTTCTCACATTTATAGCAGGTCTTGTACCGTCTAGGTTTGCGGCAAAGAAGGACCCTGTAATTGCTCTCAGAAGCGAGTAATTGAAACTAAAAACTATTGTGACTGTCATCCCGTGAGGGTGGCAGTCATTTTTTGTGTGATTGACGAAATTGCAGACAGCGTGGTATAATTGACACATAAAGCATTATTAAAAGGAGGAGAAGGGTGTGAAAATAAGACTGATTCTGCTGTCGCTGATTGCCTGCGTGGGAATGACCGCCTGCTCGGGCTGTGACAGCAATGTAAAAGATACGACTGTGAGTACAAGCACTGCTACATCGGCTGCAACAACCTCTGCTACCGCTTCTCTGACAGAGGATATATCCGATACCGCTACAACTACCACAAGCACAACAACTACTACAACCGAGCCGACAACCACAACTACAACCTCTGAAGCAACTACAACAGCTACCGAGGCGACTACTACAGTCACCACTGCTCAGACAACAACCGCTACCGCAAAGAAGCCGCCGCAGAATGATGCTTCGCTTGAAAAAAGGGCTAAGGAAATTCTCTCGGAGATGACGCTTGAGGAAAAGGTCGGACAGATGTTTATCGCAAGATGTCCGCAGGAGAATGCCGCTTCAAAGGTCAGCGAGTATAAGCTCGGCGGATATATTCTGTTCAAGGTGGACTTTACAGGCAAGACGAAGGAGCAGGTTATCTCGGATATCGAAAGCTATAATGCAAAGGCAGATATTCCGCTGTTTATAGGTGTCGATGAGGAGGGCGGAAAGGTAAACCGTGTCAGCACAAATCCGAATTTGAGAAGATATCCGTTTTTGTCACCGCAGGAGCTTTATGCACAGGGCGGTTTCACGCTTGTAAAGAGTGATACAAAGGAAAAGTGCGAGCTTCTGAAAAGCCTCGGCATAAACTTAAATTTCGCACCTGTTTGTGACGTTTCGCAGAATAAGAATGACTTTATATATGCCAGAACCTTCGGCAAGGACCCCGCGCAGACAGCTCTCTATGTTCAGAATGTGGTGAGCGTTATGAAGTCGCAGAAGGTCGGAAGTGTGCTCAAGCATTTCCCCGGCTACGGCAACAACGAGGACACCCACACGGGAATTGCCTACGACAACAGAAGCTACGAAAGCTTTCTGGAAAACGACTTTCTGCCGTTTGAAGCAGGTATCGAAAACGGACTGGGTATGGTTATGGTGTCGCATAACATTGTAAACTGTATGGACAGTAAGTATCCTGCGTCACTGTCACCGAAGGTTCACGATATACTAAGAAATGAACTTTCCTTTGACGGGGTTATTATTACAGATGACCTCGTTATGGACGGAATAAGAGATTTTGTTTCTGACGATATGGCGGCTGTTATAGCTGTCGAGGCGGGTAACGATATGCTCTGCTGCAGTGATTTTGAGCTTCAGATTCCTACAGTTTTAGAGGCGGTCAGAAGCGGCAGAATTCCTGAGGAAAGAATTGATGAGTCGGTTATGCGTATACTTATGCTCAAGCTGGAGCTTGGTATAATCGAGTAAAAACGAATAAATGAAAGTAAATTTTTTGTGACGGGTTATTTACAACCGCATATTTTTGTGATATAATTGTCTACACATATGCATTAAACGTTTAAGAAAAAGAGACAACATAAAACGGGAGGAATACTATGAAAACAAAGTTGGCAAAGATTCTGGCTGTTTTGTCAGCGTCGGCTATGGCGTTTTCGCTGCTTGCAGGATTGCCTGCAGATGAGCAGGGTGTTATAACTGCTCGTGCCGAAACAAGCGGTATAAACGACGAAGCTACAGACATCAATAACGACGGAATTTACGAAATCGCAAACGCTCAGCAGCTTATCTGGTTTGCAGAGCATGTTAATGAAAGTGCGGAGTATGCCGACAGCGATGCGGCGCTTGTTGCAGATATCGTTCTCAATGAGGACGTGCTCAAGGATTACAAGACACTCGGAAGCGGAAGCTATGAGAACTGGACTCCTATCGGAACAGCCGCTAACCCTTATCTTGGAACCTTCGACGGAAACGGCCACACAATCAGCGGTCTGTATGCAGTCGGCGGACAGTTTATGGGTATGTTCGGAGTTATCGGCGAGGGTGCAGAGCTTAAGAACATAACCATCGAGGACTCTTATGTAAACGGCAATGCGACACACGCAGGTATCCTTTGCGGTATGGCGACAAAAGCTAAAATCGATAACTGCTCGGTGACGGGTTGCCTGAGCGGCGGACAGGCTGCAATGTACAGCCTTCTCTGCGGAAATGTTACAGGCGGAAGTATTACATATTGCAAGACAAGCGGTTATGCTTCAGGAGGACAGATAGTGGGTGCAGTCTGCGGACTGGCTTCAAACGCAACAATAGAAAGCTGCTGGTCTGACGCAACAACAAAAAGACTTGTTACAGCGGGCAACAGTCCGAGCGGTGGATTGTTCGGAAGTCTGGATGAAGCAACAACAGCTAAGAACTGTTATTTCGCAGGAAAGATTGAAGATATAAACGGGTATACAGGAGCAATTGCAGGACATATCGGAGCGAATGCTACAATTTCAAACTGTTACAGCAGTGCGGTTGTAAGCGGAAGTGCAAACGGTATCATGGCTTACAATAACGACAGCGGTATAGCTGATAATTATCTTTACTACGATAAGACTGTTTCTTCTGTAAACTATATAAATCCAAACTATGATATCGCGGGTTTAAAAAGTGATATTTTCGGTTACACAACTGCACAGTTCTCTGACGGAACCGTTTTAGCACTCTTAAGTAAGGGCGACGGAGCAGGAAAGTGGAAGCAGGACAGCGGTGATACATATCCTACACTCGTGTGGGTTGAAAGAGATTTCTACGACTGCACATACACAACAAATCACACCGACGAGGACCAGAATTCATTCTGTGACGAGTGCGGAAAGCTTATGTACGACTATATGAGACTTGAGGGCTACTCTCTCGCTCTTAACGGTAATATCGAGGTTAACTTCCATATCACCTTCAACGAGAATATCACTCCAAGACTTCTCGACTATATGACATTTGTTACACTCGACGAAATAGGTTCTCCTATTAATAGTACAAGAAAGAATGTATACTTCGGAGATGTGCAGGATACTGCAACAGTAATCGACGGTATAACCTACTACGTGTTTACATACGAGATTCCTGCAAAGGATATGACAAAGACTATTTCCGCAAGCTATATCAGAACAAACGGCGAATACAGCCAGGACTTCTACTTCACAGTAAAGGAATACGCTGAATATATCCTCAATAACGCTGCAACAAACGAGGACTACGCTAAGGCTGCATCGCTTGTAAAGGCTATGCTCAACTACGGCGCTTACTCACAGCTTTATTTTGGAAACAATACCGACGAGCTTGCTAACGAATCTATCGACAGCACTCTCGATGAGCTGACCGCTGACGACCTCGTTACATTCGCAGGCTCTGTTCAGGGCGAGCTTCCTGAAGGAATGGAATACTACGCTTCAAGCCTTATCTTAAAGTCGCAGACCTCTGTGCGTCACTACTTCACTGTCGACAGCGAGGTATTGACCGAGCTTCCTGAGTTTGACGGCTACGAGCTTATCGAAAAGTCCGAGGGACTCTACTACATCCAGAAGGATAACATTTCCGCACAGATGCTTGGCTTCACAAGTGAGATTTCTCTGGCAGACGGAAGCTGGTCAATCACATATTGCCCTATGAGCTACGCTTACGCAGTTTTGAAGACAAGTGATAAGACAAGCCTTGTAAATCTTGTTACAGCTATGTATGAGTATTATAGAGAAGCAAACAAATACTTTACTATCAGCTAGTGGAAAGGACAACAGAATGAAGATATACGAAACACCATTTATTGAAATCGTAAAGCTCACAACCGCTGATGTAATTACAGAAAGCATCGCAATCGAGCCTGACGAAGACGAAACAGATGCTATTCCTATGGAATAACAAAAAGAGAATATAAAAGCTTTAAAGAGCATCTCCGATATTGCGGAGGTGCTCTTTCTGCTTGACAAGAGGGTGAGTTAGGTTGTATAATAAAGTGTCAGGTGAACGCTCACCGATATGCCGAAAGGAGATTTTTCGTATGACACAGACAGAGAAGATGTTAAGATTTACAAAAATGCATGGCTGCGGAAACGACTATATCTACTTCAACTGCTTTGAGGAGCAGATTGACAACCCGGAGGAGCTTAGTATACTGCTCTCTGACAGACATTTCAGTATCGGAGGCGACGGGGTAATCCTTGTTTGTCCGTCTGAGGTTGCCGATGCTAAAATGAGAATGTTCAATGCCGACGGCTCGGAAGGTAAAATGTGCGGAAACGGCATAAGATGTGTCGCAAAGCTCTGCTCTGACGAGGGAATTGTTGGGGGCGATACTGTCAGAATTGAAACCTTAAGCGGTATCAAGACAATCGAGCTTGTGAAGGAAAACGGTGTCGCAGTTGCGGCTAAGGTCGATATGGGTGCTGCAATATTTGAGCCAAAGCTTATTCCCGTTACTCTCGACGGGGAAAGCGTTATTGACAGACCGCTTGACATCGACGGCAGGGAGTATAGAATAAACTGCGTGTCTATGGGTAATCCGCATTGCGTTATATTTACTCAGGGCATCGACGATATGGAGCTTGAGAAAATCGGCAGAAGGTTTGAGTGCCACGGGATTTTCCCAGAAAGAGTGAACACGGAGTTTGTCGAGGTTATTTCAGACAAGGAGCTTAAAATGCGTGTCTGGGAAAGAGGAAGCGGCGAAACATGGGCTTGCGGTACAGGAACCTGCGCAACAGTTGCGGCGGCTGTTAAAAACGGCATCTGCAAGGCAGGGGAGGATATACTTGTCCACCTGCGGGGCGGCGACCTTGTGATAAATTATACAGACGAAAGAGTGCTTATGACAGGAGAGGCTGTCGAGGCGTTCAGAGGTACTGTAAAGGTAAAAATGTAAATTCAAGCGGAAACGCTTTACGGAGGTATATATAATGGTAAAAATCAATGAGAACTTTTTAAAGCTTCAGAAGAACTATCTCTTTATCGAGATTGCAAAGAGAATAAAGGCTTTTTCTGCTGCAAACCCTGATGCTGACATCATCAGAATGGGTATAGGCGACGTAACACTCCCTATCGCTCCTGTTGTTGTAAAGGCAATGAAGGATGCCGCAGACGAAATGGGCGTGAAGGAAACCTTCAAGGGCTACGAGGACTCGGGTGCAGGCTACGACTTCCTGCGAGAAGCTGTTGCAAACTACTACAAGAGCTTCGGTGCTGACGTAAACGCTGACGAAGTAAGAATCAACGACGGCGCTAAGAGCGACTGCGGAAATATCGTTGATATCTTCGGTGACGGAAATACCGTCCTTGTAACCGACCCTGCATATCCTGTTTATGTTGACACAAACCTTATGAGCGGAAGAAAGATTATCTACGCTGACTCAAACGAGGCAAACGGCTTTGCTGCAATGCCTGACGACAGCGTTCACGCTGACCTTATCTACCTTTGCTCACCAAACAACCCGACAGGCTCTGTTTATACAAAGGAACAGCTCAAGCAGTGGGTTGATTACGCTATCAGACACGAAGCTATCATTATTTTTGACGCTGCATATGAGTCATTCGTTTCTGACCCTGACCTTCCAAGAAGCATATTCCAGATTGAAGGCGCAAAGAAGTGTGCTATCGAAATGTGCTCACTTTCCAAGACAGCAGGCTTCACAGGTATGAGATGCGGATACACAGTTGTTCCGAATGACCTTGAGGTTGTTTCTGAGGGCGGCGAAAAGGTAAGCATTTCTGCTATCTGGGGCAGACGTCAGGGAAGCAAGTTCAACGGCGTTTCCTATCCTGTACAGCGTGCGGCAGAGGCTGTATTTACTCCTGAGGGACAGAAGCAGATAAGAGAAGCTATCGACTACTACCGTGAGAATGCAAAGATTATCGCTTCAACTCTCGATGAGATGGGCATCTACTACACAGGCGGAAAGAATTCTCCATACATCTGGCTCAAGTGTCCGAACGGTATGGGAAGCTGGGAGTTCTTCGACAAGCTCCTCTCTGAAGCTAATGTCGTAGGTACACCCGGTGCAGGCTTCGGTAAGAACGGCGAGGGCTTCTTCAGACTCACAGCCTTCGGCGACAGAGAAAGAACAAAGGAAGCTATGAAGCGTTTCAAGGCTATGAAATTTTAGTCTTGACAAATGCTTTTAAATAGCATATAATATTAGCACAGGGGAATCTGTTGACCCTTAATAATAAAACAGAATATCTTGAGTAGGTGTCGCTGTACGTAGCGACTGATAATACGTACCGGATGCATTTTAATTTTGTATCTGCTTTTTTGAGTAAGGCGAGTAACGCTATCGAAGAACCAAAGGGCTGTGTGTTCGGCCGGGCTCACAGTCTGGGTGTCTTCACTTCACAGGGGAATCTGTTGACCCTTTATAATAAAACAGGCCTCTATTTTTTTGTCGCAGGCACTTATGCGACTAATAAGAATGGTGTCAGACGTCCGTAAGGGCGTCTGTTTTTTTGTGCCTTTTTGCAGGGTAGGTGGCGGAAAAATATTTTTAATTCACTGCAACCAAATGCCACTTTTCAGACTCTTATATAGTAGACGGAATAACCGCATATCTTTGGTCGTATATCCTGCACAATACGACATTACCATTATTGTGCATAATTACAGTTGAAATTTGTAACATTAAGGGGTATAATGGTACTAACAAAAAAACACAGACAAGGTTATTCGTGTGGAATATGTAACCGTAAGTACAAAGTGAAATGATAATACTGAAGGAGAAATTAAAATGGCAATGACAAAACGCAAAAAGAAAATAATTATTATCTCAACGGCTGTTATATTTCTGATTATAGTAGGAATTATAGTGTTTTTGGTTGTAAATGATAACGGCTTTGAATATGAAAACCTTGAAACTGTTAAAGATACAGCAAGGTTGCCTGACAAAGAGTATCCTAATCTTAAATTTGCAGATAATATTGCAATAAATCTTCCTGAGTCAGATAAGCTGTATGAATACGAGATGGACAATTCTTTTGAGCTTATTTCTTATGACGAGGCATCTGAGAATTGCCTTATATTCGGTGACTACTTTTTTGATAATGTTTTTGACGGTCATGTTCCTGTAAAGGATATAAACCGACACGATTGCAGTGTCGAGGTTACTGTCGGTGATGAGTTTTATACTGCAAGATACTATACTCAGAATATGTTCCTTATATATAAGCAGTCAACTGTTGACACGGTATTCTATTCGGAGCTCGTGGATAATATTTACCTCGACAGAGGTGAGCAAGCAACTGATAAAATGTATAAGCTTAGAGGACAGGATTACTCGCCGAAACAAGCCTTAGACCTTGCACAAAAAGCAATGGATGAGTTTGTTTCAAAACAGCTTGAGGATTATGACTTCAGAGCAACAAATATAATTATTCTTTACAATAAAGAAGAAAACAACTATTGCTACCGTGTTCAGTTTGAGCGAATGCTGGATGGTGCACCCGCAAATGATGCTGACATTCTTGCAATGGGAGACGACCTTTCCTTCATGATGAATTATACAACCCTTTATATGACCATTACAGAACCCGACGTGATTGGCGAAATCTATCATATGAATCCTTTTGTTGTAACTGATAAGAAAAAGCTGTATGACAGATATGTTACCTTGGAATCGGCAATCGAAAACTTAAGCGAATACCTTGCTGAGTATAATGTTCAGGACATCAAAGAAATCTCGGTAAAGTATGCAAATAAGATGATGAAAAATGAGCCAAATAAATTAAGACCTTACTGGTGCTTTGTAATGGAACTTCCATATGACCCTAAACTCTACTGTATGACCGAAAATATAATATATGTTGATATGAAAACAGGCGAAATTATTACCTGTTCTCCTTCGGACATGCGGTATCATAGCTCCCTCGAATAACAAATTCCTTATCCCCACCCTTATCGGTGGGGATTTTTGCGTTATGCTTGCTTTTATCGACAAGATGTGATATAATACTATGTTGAATGCCGTTTTGAATAGAAGACGGTATTTGTGACAGAATAAATTAAATTATCATAGAACGGAGTATTAAAATGCTTGAAATCAAAAATCTGTCGTGGACTGCCCCCGACGGAAGAAAGATAGTAGATAATGTAAGCCTTCAGATTCCCGAAAAGAAGCTTATTGTTATTACAGGCCCTAACGGAAGCGGAAAAACTACTCTCGCTAAGGTTATCGCAGGCGTTGAGCAGGCTGAAAGCGGACAGATTATCCTCGACGGCGAAGACCTCATAGGCCTCGATATCACTCAGAGAGCAAAGAAGGGAATAGGCTTTGCGTTCCAGCAGCCTGTACGCTTCAAGGGTATCTCGGTAAGAGATTTGCTTATGCTTGCAGGCGGAGAGAATACAACACAAAAACAGCTTGAGGAAACACTCTACAAGGTTGGTCTCCAGCCTGAAAAGTATCTCCACAGAGATGTTGACGCACACCTCTCAGGCGGTGAAATAAAGAGAGTCGAGATTGCAACTGTCCTTCTTCGCAACTCTAAGTTTATGCTGTTTGATGAGCCTGAGGCAGGTATCGACATCTGGAGCTTCAACAACCTCATTGACGCATTTTCTTCACTCAAGAAGAACACAGAATCGTCAATTATCATTATCTCCCACCAGGAGAGAATCTTAGCTATCGCAGACGAAATTGTACTGCTCAAGAACGGAAAGATTGCAGAGCATGCACCAAAGGACGAAATTTATCCAAGACTGTTCTGTATGAATTCTGAAAATTGCGGTAAAAAGCGTTGCGGATGTCCAAAGGAGGTCAGAGTATAGTGAATAGCGTTACACAGGACCTGCTCTCTATCGTTGCTGACTTCGGCGGCAAATTCGAGGGAGCGTATAATATCCGTCAGGACTGCCAGAGCGTTGCAAGACAGTCTACTGACAACGTAAAGATTGAAAACAAGACCGACGGCAAGCCGGGTATTGACATTAAGATTGCACCGAACACAAAGGGCGAGAATGTATACATCCCTGCCTGCATCACAAAGAGCGATGTTGACGACCTTGTTTATAATGATTTCTATGTAGGCGAAAATGCCGATGTTACAATTATCGCAGGCTGCGGAGTGCACACAGATGACTCCGAGGCTTCAAGACACAGCGGCGTGCACCGCTTCTTCCTTTCAAAGGGTGCGAAGGTTCTCTATATCGAAAAGCACGTCGGAACAGGTATCGACGACGGAAACCGTGTCATCAACCCTGTTACAGACGCCGAAATCGGCGAGGGCGCAATTTTAGAGATGGATACATCCCAGCTCGGCGGCGTTTCAGCAAGCTCAAGAAAGTGCACTATCAAGCTCGACAAGGAAGCAAAGCTCATTATCAGAGAACGTCTTATGACCGACTTCAACCAGACCGCAAGCACAGATTTTGTAGTTGAGGTAAACGGTGAGGACGCTTCTGTAAACCTCGTGTCACGTTCGGTTGCAAAGGGCAACTCCTACCAGGAGTACCGCTCAAAGATTATCGGTAACGCACGCTGTACCGGTCACTCTGAGTGCGACGGAATCCTCGCCGACAACGGCAAGGTGAACGCAGAGCCTGCTCTTATCGCAAACTGCAAGGACGCAGAGCTTATCCACGAGGCCGCTATCGGAAAGATTGCAGGCGAGCAGATTTTAAAGCTCCGTACTCTCGGCCTTACCGAGGAAGAAGCCGAAGCTACTATCATCAACGGCTTCTTAAAGTAAACAATGCACCTAAGCATATAAGGCTAATGGTCGTATAGAAGTATTATAAGACCTATTGAGGAAAACCCTTTTGAAAAAGGGTTATTCCTCAAACTCCTTTCCTAAAACTTTTGTAATAAAATTTCAGCCCCATAGGGTATGTACCACGAGAACGCTTTTAAAATTCTCATTACCGTGATATCTACCCTATGGGGCTGAAATCATATCAGAAGTCTTTGTAAGGGGGTTCGGGGGAGAAACTTTCTTCAGAAAGGTTTCCCCCGATAAATCCCTATAATATCTCTATATAGCCATTAGCCCTATATGCTCAGGTGCTTTATTAGTCGTCGAGGTTGTTTTCCTCTTCTTCGAGTTGTTTCTGGTATGCGTTATACTTTTTTATCTTTCTTTCGGTGGTAAGATAGTTGAACAGGAACAACGCAGCCGTTGCAACAATAAACGACGCTATTGCAACAATCAACTCCCTGACACTCGGCAAGCCGTCCTTTACGATGTCTGTTACAAGGTCTAATGCGATTACAACTACGCCGAATATCAAGCTCTCGCCGAGATATAGAAGAACTCTGCTTTTCTTTGCCTTCTTGTCAGTACCTGTGTTAAGCTTCTTACCCATAAAGGTCGGGAAGCTGTAGATGTTGTTTTCCTTTTCGTCTGCCCACATAAGCAAAAAGAAAAGGGCGAGCATCACGATTTCTGCAATAGCTGGCTTGTGGTGAGCAAAGGCTACATAAAAAATCCTTCCTATAAAATAGAGAACCGAAAACACTCCGAAGTTTGAAAGAGTCTGATTATATATTCCGCCAAGTCTTTCGTCGGTTTCGTATTCTGCTGTCAGCCTATCTGCTATCTTCTTTTTGAAGCCTGTATACTTTTCTTTTGAGTTATCTGTTGCCATCGTTATTCTCCCTCTCGTCTTTGTTTGTCCAGAACAGCTCGTCGAGTGTCTTGCCGAGTGCGTCGCATATAGCAATGCACAGATTGAGAGTAGGGTTGTAGTTGCCCGACTCTATCATTCCGATAGTCTGCCTTGTAACTCCCACACGCCTTGCAAGCTCCTCCTGATTGATATCAAGCTCCATTCTGGCAATTTTCATCTTCTTGTTTTTCATAAGCTTTTGCCTTTCACATATATATGTCGTTATCTTAACCGGTGAGTATATTGTAAAACATAATTTCTAAAATGTCAAGTATATTTTACATTATGCAATAAAAAATCATCATTTCTGTACATCTGCACAAAAATGATGACCTGAGATTATGTAGCATTTATAAAACCCTTACAGCTTTATTATGTATTCCTTATCTGTCTTTTTATACTGAGTGTACCTGACGCCCGTCATATCAAACATCTTCTTTGATGCAATAACGCCGTTTGAGTCGGGGTACTTGTCCTCCTCGTAGATAACCTCTCTTATTCCGCACTGTATGATAGCCTTTGCACACTCGTTGCAAGGGAAGAGCGTTACATAAATCCTTGCCCCGTCAAGCGAACCTGTCGAGCGGTTCAGGATAGCGTTAAGCTCAGCGTGGCAGACGTAAGGGTACTTTGTGTCAAGCTCCTCGCCTGTGCGTTCCCAAGGCATATCGTCGTCGCAACAGCCTGTCGGCATACCGTTGTAGCCGACAGAGAGAATCTTGTTCTCACGGCTCACTATACAAGCACCGACCTGAGTGTTGTTGTCCTTGCTTCTTCCTGCCGAGAACTTGGCGATGCCCATAAAATACTCGTCCCACGAAAGATAGTCTGTACGCTTCATAATGCGTCCTCCCTGTATACATATATGATATGGGAACATTATATCACAGCCGCTATATAAAATCAAGCGGTCAGGAGTTGTGGTAGGTGTATATATCGCCTGTGAGCATATTGACAAAAAGCTTCTGTTCCTCACGGCAGTATGCAACATCATAATTGAATTCAGGTGTATCCTCAAGCTTGAAGCACCAGTAAGGCTCAACTGTCGAAGAATCAATAACTGTAACCTCTATTCCCTCTACGACTCCATCGTCCAGCGTAAGCTTTTTAAGCTTGTTTGTTATAACGTACTCAACAGAAACCTCATCTATCGTGTGCTTGTATAACGGAGCGTAGTAATCGGCGAGAAGCTCTGTTGCATCGGAAAGGGTTATTAAGCCGTTTTCGATTTTCTTTTCATCGGTAAGGGTTGCACTGGAGCATTTATTCACAGCACCCACAACGTCCGGCTCTGTTATAAGCATATAGACACAGTGGCTTGAAAGGCTTATATTACCATCGGCTTCAAGAAGCTTTCCTGTAACTGACGAGTCGTGAAAAGGAATTCCGTCCTTATAGGCTGAAAACTCAACTCTGAATGCGTATCCCTGTCCGTCTTCACGTTCGAATACAACAACTCGTGACGGCTTGTATTCAAGGTCGTCAAGGTACGGAGAGAGCTTGTCTATCATACCCTCGCATAAATCGAGTGCCTGCTGCATGGTGTACTGCCCGCTTCCCGTTTTATATGCCTTGTCAGAAAGAGCCTCGCCATTTTCAAGCCTGCTTATGTCAGCTATTGCGCCCGTGGTGTTTGCAACCGTCGAAGACTTGTAAGCGATGAATTGATTGTCTGTGTAGAATCTTACGTTATAGTGTTCAGAGCCATCAGCTTTCTTAAGGACACCCTCGAAACCGCCCGAGGTAAGCTCCTGAATAACCGGCTGCGTGTCCGAAAGCATATCGCCAAATATGATTTGTGCGATTTCGGGGAGCTTTTGTTCGATGTCATCACGGCTGTTTACCTCACGATTTACCGTAAAGGTTGAGAGTGACTCAGCGTCGGGGATTTTTATGAGCGTGTTTTCTGCAAATGTGAAATTTTCACTTTCAAGCTGTGGAAGTGTGTCGTCTTTCTTCACATCTGACCAGCCTGTTTTGGAACCATTGCTGTCTTCACGATTGAGCAGTATAGTTGCCGCAACACTGCCTGCAATCACTACCGCCAGCAGACAGCCAAGCCCGATAATTAGTTTCTTTTGTCTCTTTTTAAGTGCCATTGTCTTGTCCTCCTTTATTGTATACAGAGCCTTGTATAAAGGCTTCTGTTAAGTAAGAGTGGACATCAAGGGAGATGGTTGCAGGGGCGTTTGTAAACTTTTTGTTAACATTTCAAGTGGCAACGATTACACAGGAAAATAAAACGTTTTCTTAGATTTTTCGGGGCTTTCGGGGGCTTGCAAAATTTAAGAATATGTGCTTTAATAGAATCAGCGATATGCAAATATTATAAACCCTGAGGGGTTACATTATTTATACTTTTGAAAGGTGGATTTATTATGTGCGCAAAGATTCTTAACGGCGAGTCAATCCCTAATATGCCTTGGCAGGACAAGCCGGAAGGATGCAAGGAGGTTGTTTGGAGATATTCCGAAAATCCAATTATCCCAAGAGACCTTATTGCATGTTCAAACTCAATCTTTAACTCTGCTGTTGTAACCTTCAACGGCAAGTTTGCAGGTGTGTTCCGTTGCGACGATAAGCAGAGAAATATGGAGCTCCACGCCGGTTTCTCCGATGACGGTATTCACTGGAATATCAACGAAGAGAGAATCGAGTTCGTTCAGGCTGAAAAGTCAACAGAAGACGTTAACTCATGGGGCTACGGCTATGACCCAAGAGTATGCTTCATCGAGGACAGATACTGGGTTACATGGTGTAACGCTTACGGCTGGAAGCCAACAATCGGCGTAGGCTACACATTTGACTTCAAGACATTCTATCAGTGCGAAAACGCATTTTTACCATTCAACAGAAACGGCGTTCTCTTCCCAAGAAAGATTAACGGAAAGTACGTAATGTTCTCACGTCCTTCTGACTCAGGACACACACCATTTGGTGATATGTACATTTCTCAGTCACCTGATATGAAGTACTGGGGCGAGCACAGACACGTTATGGGACCTCTCAGAGGCTGGGAGTCCAAGAAGATTGGTGCAGGCCCGATTCCAATAGAGACAGACGAGGGCTGGCTCTGCTTCTACCACGGTGTTCTTGAAAGCTGCAACGGCTTTGTATACTCCTTCTCAGCTTGCATTCTCGATAAGGATGAGCCATGGAAGGTTAAGTATCGTTGTGCTGAATATCTCATCAATCCTCGTGAGTACTATGAGTGCGTAGGCGACGTTCAGAACGTTACATTCCCATGCGCTACACTCTGCGACCAGGATACAGGCAGAATTGCTATCTACTACGGCTGTGCTGACACAGTTGTTGGTCTTGCATTCTGTAAGGTTGACGAGGTTATTGATTACGTTAAGTCACACTCTTCAATATAGTTTAGCATACAAGAAACAGAGTCAGGCATTGCCGGCTCTGTTTTTGTATATTCCTATAAAGGTTAATTTTTCTTTGTCGCACGTCTTGACAATTATTTTAACCTTTATTATAATATAACTAGAGAGAAAAAACGGGCAAAGCCCCTATTCAAACGAAATGGAGAAACATTATGGCTAAGGTTAATCAGAATAAGGTCATAGGCGGACTCATTGTTGCGGTTATTACGCTTATCGTTGTTATCGTGATAGTGGTTCTTGCAAAGAATATTTTCCCGTCAAACGACAGGGGAACCTCTGATAATGGCGTAGGAACAAATACGTACAGCTATACTACAACTACTACAACGCCGACTACTACAACAACTGCAGGAGAAAGTACAACACCTTCGGGTACTACTTCACAGTCGGAAACATCACAGTCTACTGATGCGTCAGTTGAAACGAAGACAATGTACGTTCAGGATTATGTTTATATGAGAACAGGCCCCGGCACAGATAATGATATAGTTGTAACACTTTCAAGAGGACTTGAGGTACAGGTCGTAAAGCTTGAAGACCAGTGGTACGAAATCATTTGGAACGGACAGACAGGCTATGTTTATGAGTCATACCTCGGAGATGCTCCGCCGCCTGCACAGTCTACAACAACTACTACAACAGCAGCTGCAGAGCAGCCCGCAGCATAATATCAAATGAGTATAGGACCGCTTCCGGCGAAAACCGGCGGCGGTTTTTGTTTTCACAAATGAAGTTACCTCAGAATAGTATAGGTAAATACATACTGTCTGGGGGCTTTTTTATGCAGAATAATTATCTTTTGCTTGTCGGTAAGGGAAGACCTGTCCCGACAGGGCTTGAGCCGATGCTTGTAGATGTCTTTGGAATAGAGCTTGAAAGAGGAGCAGCGTATATGCTTGAGCGTATGTTTGAAAAGGCAAGAGCAGACGGAGTCGAGCTCAAGGCACTTTCGGGATACAGAACAAAGGAGTACCAGAAGGAGATTTTCGACAGGAGCGTAAGACAAAGAACGGAGCAGGGGCTAAGCTATGAGCAGGCTTATGAGATAACCTCAAAAAATGTCGCAATGCCCGGTGAAAGCGAGCATAATACGGGACTTGCGGTTGATATAGTAACTCCGCAGGACTTTGATGTCTACGAGGAGTTTGAGAACACGGAGCAGTTTCGCTGGCTGTCTGCAAATGCGTCGGATTACGGCTTTATACTAAGATACCCGAAGGGGAAAACGGACATAACAGGCTATGTGTACGAGCCTTGGCATTACCGCTATGTAGGACCGTATGATGCAAGACGGATTGACAACCTCGACGTTACTTTGGAGGAGTATCTGGGCGCTGTCTGACTTGACATAAACGTGAAAGTCAAGTACAATATTTCTTAGAAAAAAGTGCCCTTGAGGGCATTGCGGAAAAGGAAAATTACAATGAAGCTGAAACCTGAAATATTAAACGGCAAGCGTGTCATACTTGCCTCAAAATCACCAAGAAGAAAAGAACTGCTGTCACTCATATGCGATAGCTTTGAGGTCATGCCCGCCGATATCGACGAGAGCGTTCCGCAGAATGTTGCGGCAGAGGAAGCGGCAGAGTATATCTCTATTCAAAAAGCGTTTGCGATAGACAGCGAGGATGTGATTATCGCCTGCGATACGGTTGTAATTGTAGACGGAAAAATTCTGGGCAAGCCAAGCGACAGACAAAACGGCTTTGAAATGCTGTCTGAGCTTTCAGGAAAAACACACAGCGTAATAAGCGGAGTGTGTATAAGATACAAGGGGGAGAGTGTGTCCTTTTCACAAAAGAGCCTCGTTACCTTCTATGAGCTGACGGATGAAGAAATAAACGACTACCTCGACAGCGGCGAGCCTTTTGACAAGGCAGGCGGATACGGAATCCAAGGACTCGGCTCGCTTCTCGTAAAAGAGTTTTCAGGCGACTTTTTCAATATCGTCGGCCTGCCCGTCGCAAGACTTCGCCGCTCACTCTCGGAGCTTCTGAGCAAAGCAGAGGAGAATTGATATGGGACTTTTCAAGAAAAAACAGGAGCAGACGCCCTACGATGAGCTTTTGAAGCTTCACGGGAAAGCGGTCTCGTCGGTTGTCGAAAGAGTCGCAGGTGAGGAGCTTGTGCTTGGTAAAAAGGGCGCAATTTCAATAGTGGACAAGGAGCTCGTTATCGTGTGTGACGCCAAAGAGGTGTTCAGATGCGATACAAAGGGCTGTGTCGCAGCAACGCTCATGAGCGGAAACGGACTGGATATCAAGGGCTTTTGTGACGGCAGGAAAAGACATATCGTCGTTACCTACACAAAGTTCAAATAAACGGAGGCGAAAATTTATGAGGCTTAAAGAAAAGGCTGAAATAGTGTGCGATGAGCTTGAAAAGCTGTACCCCGATGCAGCCTGCTCGCTCGTGTATTCACAGCCGCATGAGCTTATGATTGCAGGAAGACTCTCGGCACAGTGTACCGATGCCAGAGTCAATATCGTCACCAAAGAGCTTTTTGCAAAATACAAAAGCATAGAGGACTTCGCAAACGCAGATGTTTCTGACGTCGCAGAGATAGTAAAGCCCTGCGGACTTTATAAGACAAAGGCGGAGTCGATTGTTTCTATGTGCAGACAGATAATCGAAAGCTTCGGCGGTGAAATTCCCGATACCATAGAGGAGCTTACAACTCTCTCGGGTATCGGAAGAAAAACCGCAAATCTCATTATGGGCGATATTTTTCATAAGCCCGCTATCGTTACCGATACACACTGTATAAGAATATGCGGAAGACTCGGACTTGTAAAATCAAAAGAGCCTCACAAGGTCGAGGGGGAGCTTGTCAAAATTATTAAACCTGAAAGGTCGTCGGATTTCTGCCACAGGCTTGTGATTTTCGGCAGGGATATCTGCTCCGCCAGAAAGCCGCAGTGCGAAAGGTGTCCTCTCACAGAGAGGTGCAGATATGCAAAAGGGCTTTAATTACAAGTATTTTTAGCTATTTTGCCAAGCCTCGGCTTATTGACACTTAGTGTCGATAGTGGTATAATTAATGGTGAATGTTTAGGTGAGGAGGAGTATCACTAAATGAATAATAAAGAGCAGGAAAATACTATTGACCTTAAAAGAATATTGGCACTGCTTCTGTCGAAAATATGGATTATTTTATTGGTTGCAGTTGTGTTTGCGGCAGCTGTTGCTGTATATACAAAGCTTGCTATTGACGAGGAGTTTACCTCTGTTGCAACAATGTACGTGCAGAACAAGGAAGTAGGTATCGAGGGTTCTTCGACATCTATTTCTTCAAGCGACATGGTCGCTTCGTCATCTCTGGCTAAGGTTTGTCAGGATATCTTTACAAGTGACAGAATGCTTGTGAAGGTTGAAACCTCTCTCAAGGAGCTCGGCTATGAAGTTACCGCAAAGCAGCTCAAGAAGATGATTAAGATTACTTCAACAAACGAAAACCAGGTTATGACTCTCACGGTAGTCAGCGGTGACCCGATGCTCTCATTTGAGATTGCATCACTCGTTACGCTCAATGCCGAAGAGGTTTACAGAGATATCGTAAAGATTGGCTCTGTTGAAACAATTTCTGAAGCAAGCTATTCTGAAACACCTTCCGCTCCGAACCTCAAGAGAAATGTTGTATTGGGATTCTTACTCGGATTTCTGCTTATGTGCGTGGCTATCATTCTGACAGACCTTCTCGATACAAAGGTAAAGCCACAGGACAACTTAAGCGAAATGTACGGTATACCGCTTTTTGCGGAGATTATGGACTTTGATATTGAAATGAAGGGAGGAAGCGGATATGAGTACTCAGGAAAAAAGTAAGTCTGCTGTAAAGAAGGCTTCAAAGCGTAATCCTTACAGAACCTCGACTGCCGAGGCAAGAAGACATATTCTCAACAAGGATACAAAGTTTGTTATCACAGAGGCGTACAAGTCCGCAAGAACAAATATTATGTTCGCCCTCTCAACAAGCCCTTCAAAGGTAATTACAGTTACTTCATCAAATCCGGCTGAAGCAAAGACTACTACCGCTGTAAACCTTGCTATCACATTTGCAATGACAGGCGCAAAGGTTCTCCTTATCGACGGAGATATGAGAAAGCCTTATGTACATAAGCTGTTTGAAAGACTCGACAGAAAAACAGGACTTTCTTCTGTCCTCGGCGGTATGTGTACCGTTGCTGAGGCAATCAGAAGCAATATCAGGGACAACCTCGATATCGTTCCTGCTGGCCCTACACCGCCAAACCCTGCAGAGCTTCTCGGCTCTGAGAATATGAAGAAGTTCATTGAAGTCCTCTCAGGACACTATGACTATATCTTTATTGATATGCCACCTGTAAATGTCGTTTCTGACGCACTGCTTCTTACTCCTGTTTCAGCAGGCATGATATTTGTAATCAGAGACAACTATACAAGACACGGCGACGTGCAGAACGCTCTTTCACAGATTGAGCTTGCACAGGGTAAGGTCCTGGGCTTTATCAAGACAGCCTGCCGTTCAAAGAGTACGGGCGGTTACTACGGAAAGGGTTACAAGTACGGCTATAAATACGGCTATAAGTACTACGGCTACAATTATAGCTACGGAAACAACTCGCAGGAGGACTAGTACGCAGTGGGCTTTCGTATGATTGACTTTCACTCGCACGTCCTTCCCGGCATTGATGACGGAGCCAAGAACGTCGAGGAAAGTGTTGAAATTCTCGATATGATGGCAAAGGCAGGTGTAGAGGTGCTGTTTTGTACTCCGCACTTCTATCCTCATAAGCAAAGCCTTGAGAGGTTTCTTCAGAAGCGTCAGGAGGCGTATGAAAAGCTCTTGCCGTACATAAAGCCTGAGCATCCGAAGCTCAGAATGGGTGCGGAGATTCTCTTGTCATCAAGACTCGACAGGGAAGCTCTTATGCAGCTCAGACTTGAGGGCACGGACTTTGTGCTTATCGAGATGCCATATGTGCATTTCTCGCAGAGTATGTATGATGCGTTTTATGAGGTTGCCGATACCGAGGGGATAAAGGTGCTTGTCGCTCATATCGAAAGATATCTTGAGAGCAACAGCCTCGACGAGGTCGAAGAGCTTTTCTCAGAGGAAAATGCAATCGGTCAGATAAACTGCACATCGCTTCGAAAATTCGGTCTGAGAAGAAACTGCTTAAAGCTTATAAGACACGGCTTCGTGCAGGCGCTCGGCAGTGACTACCACAGAATCGAAAGAGGCTATGCTATGCTTGACGAGGGTGTGGAAATCCTCCGCAAGAAGCTTCGGGAAAATGAGCTTTCTGCACTTATGCAGGCGTCGGAGCAGATACTTGAAAACAAAACCGTTGAGGAAATATACGCCCTTTAAAATTGGGGCTTGAAATATTCTGAGGTTTGTGATACAATACTAAAGTAATATACACAATAAACACGTTGACTGAGAGAGTACGCTTTTAAATGAAGCCTCCAGAGAGTGTCCGTATGCCGATAAAACGGTATGCTGAAATCGGACACAGGCAGAAAAAAGCCGAAGTTCACTCACGAGTGGTTCCGCCTAAAGCAAGGGTTTGACGAGTAAGCGGAAACGGTAAGGTCCCGTTACGACTGCGGAAGTGACAGCTTCTTAAAAGGTGGTAATAAGCAGGATTTATATAGTCTTGTCCTTTTTGAAGGGCAGGACTTTTTTGTTCTCCTGCAAGGAAAATAAATAATTTGCCAAAAGCTTTGGCAGAAAGGTTAGTGAGATAAATGAGCATGAAAGAACAGCTTGAACAGATTGAAGTGCTCGCAAAAGAGCAGCTTTCACAAGCACAGGACGCTAAGACAGTCGAGGAGCTCAGAGTAAAGTTCCTCGGTAAAAAGGGAGAGCTTACTGCGATTTTAAAGCAGATGGGCGGACTCTCCGCTGAGGAAAGACCTGTTATCGGTCAGCTCGCAAACAAGGTAAGAGCTGATATCGAAACAGCAATCTCAGAAAGAGCAGCTTCTATCAAGGAGGCAGAGCAGGAAAGACTCGTCAAGGAGGAAACCCTCGACGTTACTATGCCGGGCAAGGCTCCTAAGATTGGCAGACTTCACCCACTCAACAAGACTCTTGAAGAGGTTGAGGAAATATTCCTCGGTATGGGCTTTGAAATCGTTGAAGGCCCTGAGGTTGAAACAGACCACTATTGCTTCGAGGCACTCAATATGCCAAAGCACCACCCTGCAAGAGATACTCAGGATACATTCTATATCAATGAGAATGTCGTGCTCAGAACACAGACATCTTCTGTACAGATAAGAACTATGGAGAACAAGTAGCCTCCTATCAGAATTATCTCACCGGGCAGAGTTTACCGTTCTGACGCCGTTGACGCTACACATTCACCGCTGTTCCACCAGATTGAAGGCCTTGTTATCGACAAGGGCGTTACAATGGCTGACCTCAAGGGAACACTTGAGCTTCTTATGAAGCGTCTTTACGGCGAGGATACACAGATTAGACTGCGTCCTCACCACTTCCCGTATACAGAGCATTCTGCTGAGGTTGACCTTATGTGCTACAACTGCGGGGGCGAGGGCTGTCCGATGTGTAAGAACGAGGGTTGGATTGAAATCCTCGGTGCAGGTATGGTTCACCCTAAGGTTTTAGAGGGCTGTGGAATCGACCCTGAGGTATACAGCGGATTTGCGTTCGGTATCGGTCTTGAAAGAATAACTATGGGTAACTACGAAATCAAGGATATGCGACTTCTCTATGAGAACGATATGCGATTCTTAGAGCAGTTCTGATTTGTGAGGAGGATTATATAATGGATTTGTCAATGAAATGGCTCGCAGATTATGTTGACTGCGATATGCCGATAAAGGATTTTGTTTCCGGACTTACTATCTCAGGCTCAAAGGTTGAGCGCTATGAGGAGGAAGGAAACGCAATTTCAAACGTTGTTGTCGGAAAGCTTTTAGAGGTTGTTCCTCACGAAAACTCCGACCACCTCGTTGTTTGTCAGGTAGAGGTAGGAAAGGATGCTCCTATCCAGATTGTAACCGGTGCTCCTAACGTTTCAGCAGGCGACTATGTTCCTGTTGCACTCGACGGCTCAACTCTTCCGGGCGGTATTAGGATTAAGAAGGGCAAGCTCCGTGGCGTTGAGTCAAACGGTATGCTCTGCTCACTCGGTGAGCTTGGACTTACTCTCCACGACTTCCCATACGCTATCGAGGACGGAATTTTTCTCCTCGGTGACGATTGCGACAAGACAGTAGGTATGGATATCCACAAGGCTATCGGTCTTGACGATACCTGCGTTGAGTTTGAAATTACTTCAAACAGACCTGACTGTATGTCGGTTATCGGTCTTGCAAGAGAAACTGCTGCTACCTTCGGCAAGAAGGCTGACATCAAGGAGCCGACCTTCACAGGTGTTGAGGGCAATATCAATGATATGCTCGCAGTTGAGATTTCAAACAAGGAGCTCTGCCCGAGATATATGGCAGGCATCGTTAAGAACGTAAAGATTGAGGCTTCTCCAAGATGGATGAGAGAAAGACTCAGAGCAAGCGGTGTAAGACCTATCAATAACCTCGTTGACATTACAAACTATGTAATGCTCGAGTACGGCCACCCAATGCACGCATTTGACCTTCGCTATGTTGACGGCGCAAAGATTAACATCAGAAACGCTCAGGCAGGCGAGAAGATTATGACTCTCGACGGCATCGAAAGAGAGCTTTCTCCAGAAATGCTCGTTATCGCCGACGCTAATAAGCCTGTTGCAGTAGCAGGTGTTATGGGCGGTGAGTTCAGCGGAATTATGGAAGATACAACAACTGTTGTGTTTGAGTCGGCTTGCTTCGACGGTGCTTCAGTAAGAACAACAGCTAAGAAGCTCGGTATGAGAACTGACGCTTCTGCAAGATTTGAAAAGGGCCTTAACCCTCAGCAGTGTGTACCGGCACTTATGAGAGCACTCCAGCTTGTTGAAATGCTCGGCGCAGGTGAGTGTGTAAATACTATCATCGACTGCGATTACTCCGACAAGACTCCTAAGGGCGTTGAGTTCGACGCTCAGTGGATTAACAGATTCTTAGGCTCTGACCTCTCTGAGGAGGCTATGGTAAACTACCTCGAAAGCGTTGGCTTCAGGATTGAAAACGGTATGGCTTATGCTCCTTATTACAGAATTGATATCGAGTGCAAGTCTGACATAGCTGAAGAGGTTGCAAGACTCTATGACTACAATAACCTGCCTTCTACAATCGTAAGAGGTGTAGCACAGGCTCAGCTTTCTCCAAAGCAGAAGTTTGAAAGAGAAGTAAAGAGAGCTATGGTCGCACTCGGCTACAACGAGATTACAACATACTCGTTCATCTCTCCTAAGTACCTCGACAAGATTTGTCTGCCGCAGGACAGCAAGCTCAGAAACGCAGTTGTTATCACAAACCCTCTCGGCGAGGATACAAGCATTATGAGAACTACCGCACTTCCTTCAATGTGCGAAATTCTTTCAAAGAACTACAACAACAGAAATGCTTACGCAGGACTCTTTGAGCTCGGAAACGAGTACATCCCTGTTGACGGCGAGGTTTTACCAAACGAGCCTTCAAGACTTACAATCGGTCTCTATGACACACAGGGCGGTGCAGACTTCTTTATGATGAAGGGCGCTGTTGAAGCTCTCCTCGACAGAGTAGGACTCTATGATTATGATGTAGAGGCTGCAAAGGAAGGCTGCGGCTTTGACGAAGTAGCTGCATTCCACCCGGGCAGAGTCGCTGCTATTACAAAGGACAATACTCCGATTGCTATCTTCGGTGAGCTTTCAAGAAAGACAGGCGAGAACTATTCTATCGGCACAAGATGTTATGTTGCCAAGATTAATCTCCCTGAGCTTATGGAGCTTTCAGTAAGCGAGAGAACCTACAAGCCGCTGCCTAAGTTCCCTGCAACAACCCGTGACCTCTCTATCGTGTGCGATGACGAGATTCCTGTTGCAAAGCTCGAAAAGGCAATCAAGGGCGCAGTAGGCAAGACACTCGAAAGCATCAAGCTGTTCGACGTCTACAAGGGCAAGCAGGTCGAGGAAGGCAAGAAGTCTGTTTCCTACTCTATCGTTATGCGTTCTCACGAGGGAACTCTCACAGACGAGCAGGCTGACTCGGCTGTAAAGCGTGTGCTCAAGGCACTCGCTGAGCTTGGTGCAGAGCTTCGTTCGTAAAATATATGAGAGAATATTTGTTCACTTTGCATATACAGGAATAATAAAGTGAACAAATTGCATAAAATTTTAAAAACCGCTTGTTATTTAGAATAAAATAGGCTATAATATAAACAGCGATTTATTTAAAGGGGGCGCAAGCTAATGTATGATAACGACCAGACAATGACCTTCAGGATTCGTGATGAAAAGGAAGCAGAGCTTAAAAAGAATCTTATGACTATATATGAGGCACTCAAGGAAAAGGGCTATAATCCTATAAATCAGATAGTTGGTTATATTCTGTCAGAGGACCCGACATACATAACCACCTACAATAATGCAAGAGGTCTTGTGCGCCATATCGACAGAGATGAGCTGCTCCATGCACTCGTGAAGTCCTATATCGGTCTGTAAATTTTAAAGCTTTGAGGCTGTGTATCTTATGATGCACAGCCTTTTTTATTTTTCAAAACGCTTATATTTTCAGAAAGGGCGGTGATAATAATAAAAAGCGTTTGGAGGAAAATAAAATGAAGCTTTTAAAAAGTTCGCTTGCACTTGTCGGTGCGGCTTCAATATTCTGCTCTGTCTACGGAATCGACGAGCAGCAGTTTTATGACAACTGCCGCAGCCATATCTCTGCCGTTGCGCAGACGGTTGTAACTAAAATAACTGAGCTGTCTGAGCTTTCAGACCTTGACACAACAAAGGTCGGCTACGGACAGGGAACAATCAAGGACGACAAAAACCGCCCTGTCGGTGCAACTGACTTCAATGCAAGGTACGGAATGTATGACGCAACTGCCATAGGCGACGAAAATGAAAAGGTAATTTACCTTACCTTTGACCAGGGCTATGAAAACGGATATACCGAAAAGATTCTCGATACCCTCAAGGAGAAGAATGTCAAGGCAACCTTCTTTGTTGTAGGTGACTACGCAAGACGTAACGAGGAGCTCGTAAGGAGAATGATTGACGAGGGGCACACTGTCGGCAACCACTCTATGTCGCATTATTCAATGCCCGACCTTACACCGCAGGAGTGCGAGGAGGAGATAAACTCCCTGCACGGCTATGTCCTTGATAACTTCGACTACGAAATGACTCTCTTCCGCCCGCCGATGGGCGAGTTCTCGGAACAGTCGCTCGCTGTTACCCAGTCATGCGGCTACAGGACAATGCTGTGGAGCTTTGCGTACTGCGACTGGGACGTGAACAACCAGCCCGATGCCGCACAGGCGAAGGCAAAGCTTATCGACAACGCCCACAACGGAGCTGTATATCTCCTGCATTCTGTGTCATCAACAAATGCTCAGATACTTGGTGAAGTTATAGACGAATTGAGGGCAAAAGGGTACAGCTTTGGGTAAAGGTAAATAAAAATTACGAAAACTGTTGACAAGCGAGGACTTTCCTGCTATAATACAAAATGTAGCATAGAGAGACTATGCGTGAAATTGTATGACTTAGGAGGTTGTATAATATGACAAAGCTTTCAAAGAAGCTTCTTGCTTTCTCTACATCGGTTATCCTCGCTTCAACTGCCCTTATGGCTGGCTGCGGTAAGGTTGAAGGTGACATCGATGAAGAAAAGAAGACTATATCAGAAAACGTAACAAGTGTATTCAATACTGTTAATAACGCTTCCGATACAATCGTTAGCGCAATGAACGGCGAAACTGATACTGCTTATTCTGCTGATATCACAATCAGCATCGGCGAAGACATCGCAAAGCAGTCCGGTATGCAGGACATCAAGGATGTTACTCTTTCCGCTGATACAAAAATCAAGAACGGTAACGCACAGGTTACTATCGAGGCTGAATACGGCTCTGATACCCTCGCTACCTTCGATATGGTAAGAGAAAAGGAAACAGGAAATATCTATGTTTCTATCCCTGAGCTTACTGCAGCAAGCCTTCTCATCCCACAGGAGTATCTCGAAACATTACCTGAGGATATGATGATGAGCAATATGAACCCAATGGGCTCAATGGACGGTATGGTTGACGTTGAAACAGATGCAACTATATCTTTTGAGGGTCAGGAGCTTATCGATGCGGACCAGTTGCTCACAGCACCTGAGTTTGACGAGGAAGAGCTCAACGCTCTCTTTGAGGAAATCGTCAAGATTGTTGAGGAGAATATGCCACAGCAGGTTGACGCAGGTACAAAGAGCGGTGAGGTAGGCGATGTTGAATATAAGTTTGACAAGAAGACTCTCACTATCACAACTGAGGATATCGAAAAGACTGCAGTTGCTGTTTTCGAGGAGCTCAAGACAAACGAAACCTTCCTTTCTATGATTGACACCTACGGTGCAGCAGAAGGAATGACAAAGGACGAGTTCATCGGTCAGATTGAATCTGCAATTGACGGAATGGAAGAACAGCCTTTAGAGCAAAGCTCAATGACATTCGATATCTACTACCAGGGTGAAGATGTTTCAGGCATCGCATTCACATTTAACGATACTTCATCTTGCGAAATGTTCTACTATGTAGAGGATAACGAGTGCTGTATGAAGGTTGATATGACTAATTCTGCAGATGTTTCAGGCAATCTCCTTATGGAGCTTACCGCTGAAACAGACGGCTACGAAACTGACCTCTGGGCTCAGGCTGTAACACCTGACAGCAAGATGGTATTTGAGGTAGCTGACTTCAAGGTAGTTGACGAAGAATCAGGCGCATTCAAGGGCACAATGACTCTTGATGTAATTGACGAGACTACACAGCAGTCATATACATACAAGGTGGTTTCAGATTCAACTGCAAGCAAGACTGACATCGAAATGTCACTTATCGAAGGCAAGAATGAAGTTATCACAATAGGATTTGTCGGCGAAGAAACAACTGCTTCCGACGTTAAGATTCCTTCCGGACAGGTGTTTGACGCATCTGACGAGGCTCAGCTCGAAGCATTTGCTGCAACTATTGACATCGAAGGCTTCGAGACAAAGCTTATGGGTATCCTCGGCGAAGACCTCGGCATGTCAGAAGACATGATGATGGGTATGGGCAGCATGGATATGGGCGGCCTTACCGAAGACGACCTCGCTGATATCTACGATATGTACGGCGATATGGATATGGGCATGTACGAAGACCTTATGTAATTGATAATTAAAGCGTTCCCGCTGGTTCGGGAACGCTTTTTGTATATTTGCACAGAAAACAAGAGCGGAATTTGTGCAGGTATACAAAGTAATATATATTTACTTGACAAATAGCAGCCGACGATGTATAATGTAAATGTGGTTTACGAAAGACACAAACAAGTCCTCCTTAAATTATATGCAGGGTACAGTCCGGTGAAAGACCGGCGCTCTGCTCCACTTGTGTGTTATAAGTTTTCACACTCTCCACATAATATTTGTTTGCTGAAAGCATAAAGGTCCGACGATTGTTCGGGCCTTTTTGCGTTGTGCTATTGATTTATTGAGGTAAATGTGATATAATAATATCTTAACAGTTTGCATTATATAATATATATAGACAGGGCAAAGCCCGACAAGAAAGGTGACGAGGACATGGAAAAGCTTAAGGTGGCTGTAATTTTCGGAGGTAAATCAAACGAGCACGATATCTCGCTTATCTCCGCAACGCATATTATTAACAGCATTCCAAGGGATAAGTATGACGTTATCACAATCGGTATAACAAAAGAGGGTAGCTGGCTCAGATTTGAGGGTGCTTCAGATAATATAAAGAACGGCAAATGGGTAGAGGACGAAGGAAATATTCCTTGCGTGTTAAGTCCTGACCCTGTTGACAGCGGTTTTATCGCCTTTGAAAAGGACGGAAGCGTCAGCAAGCTTAAGGTTGACTGCATATTCCCTGCACTCCACGGAAAGAACGGTGAGGACGGTACCATCCAGGGACTGTTCCAGATGTCGCAGATTGCGTTTGTCGGCTGTGATATGATTTCATCAGCCTGCTGTATGGATAAGGAATTCACACACAGAATACTCGAAAGCTGCGGAGTCAAGATGGCAAAGTGGGTGTCTGTAAGAATTACCGACAAGGATATCTTGGACGAGAGATGTGCAGAAATTGAAGAGAAGCTCTGCTATCCGCTCTTTATCAAGCCGTCACGCTCAGGCTCGTCTGTCGGTATCTCAAAGGCATATAACACAGAACAGCTCAAGACGGGTATCCTCAGTGCGTTTGAGCACGACAGCAAGGTCGTTGTAGAACAGGGTATCGTTGGTACAGAGTGTGAGTGTGCCGTTATGGGTAACAACGAGCTTATAGTTTCTACAATAGGCGAGATTGCCCCTGCCAACGACTTCTATGATTTTGAGTCAAAGTATAACGACCCAACCGAGCAGACATACATTCCTGCAAGATTCTCGCAGGATAAGATTGAGGAGATAAGAAAGCAGGCTGAAAAGTCTTACAGAGGTATAGGCTGTGAAGGTCTTGCAAGAGTTGACTTCTTCCTTACTGACAAGGGCGAGGTCGTGCTCAATGAGATTAACACACTTCCGGGACACACTCCGATAAGTATGTATCCTAAGCTTATGGAGAACTGCGGTATAGATGCGCAGGAGGAAATGGACAGACTTATCACCCTTGCACTCCAGAGAGCAGGAAGATAAGCTTCATAAGATTTTTTACGGAGTGAAGAAAGATGAACAACAATCCTATCGGTGTATTTGATTCGGGTGTAGGCGGACTTACCTGCCTCAAGGAGCTCGGAAAGCTCCTGCCGAATGAGGATATAGTATACCTCGGTGATACCGCCCGTGTTCCGTACGGAACAAAGAGCAAGGAAACAATTGCATGCTACGCAAAGCAGGATATCGCCTTCCTCGAAAAGTATAACGTCAAGATGATTCTTATCGCCTGCGGTACGGTTTCGTCGGTGCTTATGAGCGAGGACCTGTTCTGCGACAGCGAGGTAAAGCTCAATAGCGGTGTTATCTATCCTGCTGTAAAGTCTGCGTTTGCGGCGACAAGGAATAAGAAAATCGGTGTTATCGGCACACCTGCAACAATAAGAAGCGGCTGCTACGGAAAGGCGCTCAGAGAGCTTTGCTCTGATATAAGAGTCGTGTCAAAGGACTGCCCGCTGTTTGTTCCGCTTGTTGAAAACGGATATACAAATAAGGACAACAAGGTAACAAGACTTGTAGCTCAGGAGTATCTTGAGGTTATGATAAAGGAAGGCGTCGATACGCTCATTATGGGCTGTACACACTATCCGCTGCTTAAGGATATCTTTGCTGACATTCTGGGGGATAAGGTAACTCTCATCTCACCGGGTGCAGAGGCGGCAAGATATTCAGCAAGGATACTTATGCAAAACGGCTTGCTCACCGACAAGAAGGAGCAGGGAAGCTTAAGACTTTTCTGTACGGACAGCGAGGAGCTTTTTGCACAGAACGTTGCGTCATTTTTAGGCAATGAAGAAAACGCAGAAATTTTAAAATGTACCCTCTAAGGAAAGATGATTAAATGAATGATAAGAAAATAATGCTGACGCTTGTAAGTAAGCAAAACGACGGACAGGACGAAAGTAAGGTTGAGCTTGTTTCGGAAGGCACACTGTCAAGAACAGATGCAGGCTATGAGATTTCCTATAAGGAAACCGAGGCAACAGGCTTTGTCGGTTCGACAACAAAGCTTACAATATGCTCACCTGACAAGGTGGTTATGGAACGCTACGGCTCTGCCAACTCGTCGCTCATCCTCGAAAAAGGGAAAAGACATCACTGCCACTACGGAACACCGTACGGTGACTTTATGATGGGCGTTACTACAAGCTTTATAAAATCGACAATCGGAGAAAACGGCGGAACGCTTGACTTCAAGTATGTCATAGACATAAATTCAAGCTACGTCGGGGACTGCGAAATAAATGTAGATGTAAGAGCCGACTCATAGGTCGGAGGAGGTAAGAAAAAAATGGACGACGGTCGATTATCAGTGCCAAGACTGATTGGAAACGATGTTAATGTCGGAGTGCTGACATCATTGGGAGAGCCTTGTGAGCCGTTTGGCGAGCTGAGCTTCTACAAGATGATTGATGTATTTTATGACAAGGCGTATGCATACGACGAGGAAGGCTGCGATATGTTCCTTATCGAAGGAATGGAGGAGCTTTCTGAAATAAGAGCCGCTGTGCTCGCCTGCCGTAAGCTCGAAAAGCCTATTATGGTTATGCTCGAGGTTAAGGACGAGGAGATGGATTCCCTCGGCGGCAGAGAGCTGGCGTATCTGATTTCTCTCCAGGGACTCGGTGTAAGTGCTTTCGGTATAAAGCCGTCAGAGGATTGTCCCGCAGAGGATATCGAAAGACTCTACAAGCAGATTTATCCGTATGCACAGATTCCGATTTTCGCAAGACTGTACGCAGGAAAGGTCCTTTATAGCGACATAAGAAAGCTTTTGTCACTTGGTGTCGAGTGCTTTGATTGCAGAGATATCAGGTCGGCTGAGTGCGACGTTGTAAGCATCGAGCTGTCAAAGGCGGACTTTAGTACCGATGTTCAGAAGAAGGAGGATATTTCTTTCCTTCCTGCAAACGAGGAGCAGGCTTTCTTCCTCAACCCTGAAAGCGTGTCTGTGTCACCTCAGATTGATATCGAGTGCGATATGGCTGACGAGCTTGTGGACTTTGAAGACGAGTCGTACGACGTTGTGAGTATTCTCGTTACTGCCCACGATGACGGCTTCCGCTTCAGTCAGAATATGCACTACCTCAATCTTCCTATAATGTTCTCGGCACAGGACAGCGAAACACTGAGAATGGCTCTGCACTATTATCACGGCAGAGCGATAATCGACAGCAAGTGCGGTCTTCCGACCGACGAAATCAAGGAGCTCGCTTTGGAGTTCGGCGCAATTATTTATTGATTTACATACAAAGAGCCTCGCTATATGGCGGGGCTTTGTTATATAAGGACACAAAAAAGCTCCCGCTGTAAAGCAGGGAGCTTTTGCCCTTTATTCGTCCTTTGGAACCATGAATACTATCTTGCCTGTCTTCTTGATATAGTAGACAATATCGAGCTTGTCGCCGACCTGAGGGATATCAGAAGCAGGATAATATACTGTGCTTCTTGCAGTGCCTTCGCTGTCTTCAAAGGAAATATCTGCGCCGAGTATTCCGCTTGTGTTCTTGACTGCTGTAACTGTTGCGGTTGCCTTCTTGCCCTTCTTTGAGAGCTTCTTGTACTTCTTGAGCTTTCTAAGAAGCTTTACAACTCCCAGCCAGCCGAAGAATTCAAACAGTAAGAATGCAATATCGAACATAAGCATCATATGTCTGCTTGGGATTTCGTACACCTTTTCAGGATTACGCTTGATTACAACAACGTTAACATTGTCGCCGACCTTGACATCATCGCTTTTGAGAACTGCAGATGCTTCAACGGTTTCGCCGTCACGGTCAATGTATGAAACGGTGTATTTTGTTTTGCTGTTATTGTTATCTACGCTTTCAACGGTAGCAACAACCGATTCACCGCCGAAGATGTATTCGACCTGTCTGTACTGAAGAACGATTACTACCACAGCGAGAACTGTAAGAAAGCAGGCGAGGAGCACCATAGCCTTCAGTGTACCCTTTTTGTTTGTCATATAATAAACCTCCGTAAAATAATAGGATGGCAACTGTTTAAAATATCAACTTATATTATACCATTGACGCTTTTTTGTGTCAAGCGGTTGCTTGACAATGTGTGGTATTTGTGATATCATAGCTTGTAGATGGGGTGTGAGAAAAGTTGCATTTATGTGCTTTAAGCATATGTTGTATATGTCTGCCTCATAGAATAATATGAACGGTCAGGCTTTTTGTTTCATAGTTGAAACGAGAGCCTTTTGTTATTAGAAAAGTTTTATTGCGGAAGGAAAAATAAAAATGAAAAAAGCTGTGCTGGTGCGTGTTTTTGCGGTTGTGTTGTTTGCCATCCTGTGCCTGTATTGTGTTGTGTATACTGA
>JAFQLH010000033.1 GCA_017396665.1 Oscillospiraceae bacterium
ACCGCCTTGCCATAGCCGATATAGGTTGCAACATCAGGCTTTTCACGGCACTGGGTCATGGTATAGAACTTTGAAAACTGTGCGTCCTCTCCGATTGAGGTTTCGGCAAGAAGTTTAAGCTCTGCCAGCGAGTCCTCGCACCATGAAAGCAGGTCATTATCGGGATATATTGACACGAGAAGAACATTTATATGTTCCTTTTTCTCGATGTCATACATTTTTTCATTATTTGTTTCGGAAATGTTCTGCATGGTTACCTCCGCAAAGTGTAGAAATTTTTCTTATGAGCATAAAATATACAAAGGAGTGATTATATATGAGAGTATGCTCATTTGAGGAGCTTTCTAAAAAAGAAGTTATCAGCTGTATGGACTGCACAAGGCTTGGGTTTATTGTAGATATAAACATTCAGCTTGAAAATGCGCTTATTGTTTCGGTAGTTGTTGAGCTTCCCTGCAGCTTTTTCAGCATAAGAAAAAATACCGTTGTTATTCCCTGGGAGTGCATCAAAAAAATCGGCGACGACCTTATTATTGCCGACTACATTCTGCCGCCTGCTCTTCCCTCACCGGAACACAAGCATTCCTTTTTCTCCCGCTTATTTAAGAGTTAAGGCTGTAATTGCGAAAAAGTATTCACACAATTACAGCCATAATCACTTTAATTAAACAGTAGTAATCTTATTCTCGGTATCTGTATTCTTATCGAGACCGTTGGCAGTGAGCTTTCTTTCTTCAAAGAACTTGACTGCAACCTGGTCAAAGAGTGCATATGAGAGCACATCTTCGTCCTGCATTACATACTGTGCACATTCTGCCTTGAGCTTTTCAAGCTCAGGCTTTATATTATCGGCGGGACGGCAGGTAATCTGCTTTTCGTCACCGATAACCTTCTTTTTGATTTCCTCGGAAATGGGCTCGGGTGTCTTACCGTATTCACCGCGTACAAGACCCTTAAATTCCTTTGTTACCATCTTATAGCGTTCACCTGCAATTACATTCATAACCGCCTGTGTACCTACAATCTGGCTTGAAGGTGTTACAAGAGGAGGATTACCGACATCGGCTCTTACTCTCGGTACTTCTTCGAGAACCTCAAGGAGCTTATCGCTCTTACCTGCGTTCTTAAGCTGAGAAACGAGGTTTGAGAGCATTCCGCCGGGAACCTGATAAAGAAGTGCGTTAACATCAACCTTCAAAACCTTGGGGTCAAGAAGACCGCTTGCAAGATACTTTTCACGAAGTGCATCAAACTGCTTTGACGCCTTATCAAGCTTTTCGAGTGAGAGACCTGTGTCATACTCTGTACCTGCAAGAGTTGCAACGATAGGCTCCGTCGGAGGCTGGGATGTACCCATAGCAAGAGGAGACATGGCTGTATCAATAATATCAACACCTGCTTCTACTGCCTTGAGAATAGTCATGGAAGCAAGACCTGCTGTATAGTGTGTATGAAGCTGAATCGGCACCTTTACATTTTCCTTGAGTGCCTTTACAAGGCTATAGGCTGTATAGGGCTTAAGAAGACCTGCCATATCCTTGATACAGATTGAGTCTGCACCCATTTCTTCAAGCTGCTTTGCGTACTTTACATAGTATTCTTCAGTAAATGTAGCACCGGTTGTATAGGAAAGAGCTGCCTGAACGTGGCCGCCTTCCTTCTTTGTAGCATTGATAGCAGTCTTGAGGTTTCTAACGTCATTGAGAGCATCAAAAATTCTGATGATATCAATACCGTTAGCGATAGACTTCTGAACGAAGTATTCAACTACATCATCTGCGTAGTGTCTGTAACCGAGAATGTTCTGACCTCTGAAGAGCATCTGAAGCTTGGAATTCTTTATGTGGCTTCTGATTGTTCTTAATCTCTGCCAGGGGTCTTCGTTAAGGAATCTGAGGCAGGAGTCGAATGTAGCACCGCCCCAAACTTCCATAGCATAGTAACCGATTTCATCGAGAGAATCGAGAATCGGAAGCATTTCTTCTGTAGTCATTCGTGTCGC
>JAFQLH010000034.1 GCA_017396665.1 Oscillospiraceae bacterium
TATAGCTCATAAATGTGTAGTTGCTCTCCATAGCTTTTTCCCGCTGTGATACTCCCCAAAATATCAAGTCTGATAGTCATATCAAATAATTTCCGATACTTAGATACACCTCATCCGTCAGCCTTTGGCTGACACCTTCCCCTCAAGGGGAAGGCTTTTTTATTTTTATACAAAAATCCTGTCTTCAACCTGACATAATATTTTTGCTTACAGCTTAAGCGCTTTCTGATTATGCAGCTATGGTGTAGTCTTCTTTATACAAAAAAGCGGTGCTTCATTTGAAACACCGCTTTTGTTTTTCATTTACTTACCGGCAGGACTGCAGGAACCGGAACAACCGGAGCATCCGGAACAGGAGCCTTTGCAGGAATTATCTTCTGCTGCAGCCTTGGCTGCCTCTCTCCTTTTGGCACATTCGCCCGCCATCGGGCAGCCTACGCAGGCTGTACCCTTTTTCTTTTCCTTTGCAATATATCCGATTGCCAGTCCGACGATAAGTGCAACTATGGCTATCAGAATGATATCTGTCATACCGATTTCTCCTTTATTATGTAAGAGATGAATTACTTCTTAAGTGCGTACTGTGCATCGAGCTTCTTGTCTGCCTTCCTGATGAGGCTGATGATGAATGCTGCGATAGCTGCTGTTACGATGAGACCCGGGAGGAAGCCCTGACCGAGTGTACCAGCTGTGATAAGTGTGCCGATCTGGTATACGAGGAATGCAACAACATAGCCTGTTGCGAACTGGAGACCTACGCCGCCCCAGAACCACTTCTTATCGTTGATTTCGGAGTTCATAGCACCGAGAGCAGCGAAGCAAGGTGGTGTGAAGAGATTGAACATAAGATATGCAAGAGCTGCAACCTTTGTGAGACCGAAGATAGCTGCAACTTCTGTTGCACCGCCAACGAGAGCGAGTTCTTCTGTATCGATGAAGTTTGTTACGCCGTAGCAAACTGCGAGTGTACCAACAACGTTTTCCTTAGCGATGAAGCCTGTAACTGCTGCTGCAGCAAGCTGCCATGCGCTGAAGCCGAGTGGGATGAGAATGAATGCAACAGGGTTTGCGATAGATGCGAGGATGGATGTGTGTTCCATACCCTCTTCGATAAGCTGGAAGCTCCAGTTGAATGCCTGCATGATCTGAACAACTGTGTTACATACGAGGATAACTGTACCAGCCTTTACGATGTATGCCCAGCCGCGGGAACACATGGAGAGGAATGCTCTCTTGAGGCTTGGAATCTTGTATTCCGGGAGTTCAATGATGAAGAAGGACTTTCTGTTCTTGTGACCTGCGATCTTATTGACGAGAAGTGCGCCGAAGAAGATGAGAAGGATACCTACGAAGTACATGAGTGTACCTACCCAGGAAGCATCCTCAAAGAATGCGCCTGCAAAGAGTGCGATAACAGGAAGCTTAGCGCCGCAAGGCATAAATGGAGCAAGCATTGCAGTAGCTCTGCGTTCTCTTTCATTACGGATTGTGCGGCAAGCCATAACGCCCGGAATTGCACAGCCTGTGCCGATTACGAATGGGATAACAGACTTACCGGAAAGACCGACCTTCTTGAAGATAGGGTCGAGAACAACGCTGACGCGTGCCATGTAACCGCAGTCTTCGAGGAGAGCGATGAGGAAGTACATTACCATAACCAGTGGAAGGAAGCCTACAACTGCGCCAACGCCGCCGATGATGCCATCAACGAGGAGAGCCTGAAGGAGTGGGGAGCTGTTTTCAACGAGACCTGCAACCCAGCCCTGGAATGTTTCGATCCAGCCAACAAGTGTGTCAGCGAGGAATGGACCGAATGTAGACTGTGAAATATCGAATACGAGGAACATTACGACAGCAAAGATTGGAATGCCGAGCCACTTATTAGTGAGAACTGCGTCAATCTTATCCTGTGCATTGTGCTGGTTTGTCTGAACCTTACGCTTTTCAACGGAAGAAACGATCTTGTTTGTGAAGTCGAAGCGCTTCTTGTCAGCCGCTACAACAGCGTCCTTGGAGTGAAGGTCGATATTGCCCTGGGAATATGGAGCCTTCTGTTCCTTGCCCTTGAGGGAAACTGCTGTCTTGACAAGTTCCATAAGACCATTGTCAGAGCCCGATGTGGAAACTGTCTTTACAACAGGACAGCCAAGCTTTTCAGCGAGAGCCTTTTCGTCGATCTTTGTTTCCTTCTTGTCGTTGATATCACTCTTATTGAGGGCAACTACAACAGGAACACCGAGTTCGAGAAGCTGTGTTGTGAAGAACAGGCTTCGGCTGAGGTTTGTAGCGTCGACGATATTGATGATAACGTCAGGATTTTCGTTCTTTACATAGCCGCTTGTGATGCTTTCTTCCGATGTGAATGGCGACATGGAATATGCGCCCGGAAGGTCAACAGCTATGAGCTCTTCACTGCCGTTATAATAGCTTTTCTTGATTGGGCTTTCTTTCTTGTCAACTGTAACGCCAGCCCAGTTACCGACTTTTTCATTTCTGCCGGTGAGAGCGTTATACATAGTGGTTTTACCACTGTTAGGATTACCTGCTAAAGCAATTCTCATTTGATTTCCTCCTGTATACCTTATCTCTATAATAAGTAAAAATAATAGACTTTATCAGTTAGTTCATGCTAACTTACCCATAAAAAAGATGCGGCGGTGTATGCCGCACGAGGTAGTTTAGACTAACTCATTTTTTAAAAATATGTGGTGATATTTTCACCACTATATTCTTATGGCTTCTGCCAACTGATTGTCGATAGTGTATCTTCCGTCCTTGATGGAAACAACACAGCCGCCCTTAAGCTTTGAAATAACTGTGATTGGTTCACCTGCATAACAGCCGAGTGTGAAAAGGAATGCATCCATTTCTTCGTCATCTGTCACTATTTCTCTGACGATATATTCGACACCGATTTCACCATCTTTAAGATTCATATATGCCTCCGTTTATGTTGGTTAGTCTTTACTAACCTTATGTTGAAAGTATACCACGGTGTTCATCATTTGTCAATACAGGATTTGGATTTTTTGAAATTATTTTTCAGACAAAAAGAAACAGTACAGCGGCTTTCGTCACTGTACTGTTTATAGTATAGATTTTTACTTTACCTTGAGAGCTCTTGTTGCGTTGAGGATAGCGATAAGTGCTACGCCAACGTCAGCGAAGATAGCAAACCAGATGGATGTGATGCCGAATACGCTGAGGATAAGAATGAGAGCCTTTGTACCGAGAGCAAATACGATGTTCTGCATAGCAACACTTCTTGTCTTCTTTGCACAGCGGAGTGCGAGAGGAA